>NZ_JBOEFX010000086.1:0-3522 GCF_050633125.1 Lewinella sp. | reverse complement strand
CAGGAATAAAAAAAGCCGAACCCTTTAAAAGGTTCGGCTTTTTTTATTCCTGAATAGAGCACTCTGTTACATAAACAACTGGCTCATATCCGTCCGCTGACGTACCAATTCAGGTACCTTGTCTATCGGTACTCTTTCCTGCTCCAATGTATCACGATCTCGCACTGTTACCATATTGTCTTCGAGGCTATCAAAGTCTACAGTGATACAGAACGGCGTACCGATCGCATCCTGGCGACGGTAAAGTTTACCAATCGAGCCTGTATCATCATACTGACAGTTGCATACCATTTTCAGCTTATCAAACAGCTCTTTGGCTTTGCCTACAATCCGGTCTTCCGTCCGTTTTAATGGCAAGATAGCCGCCTTAATAGGTGCTAATGCAGGGTGCAACTTAAGTACCGTACGCGTATTATTAGGATCATCCTGCCCTGGCACCTGCTCATCCATCAGTGCATTACTCATGGTCGCCAGGAACATCCGGTCACAACCGATCGACGTTTCTAATACGTAAGGAACATAGCTTTCTTTGGTCGCAGAATCGAAGTAAGTCAGCTTTTTGCCAGACAATTCCTGATGGCTACTAAGGTCAAAATCCGTCCGCGAGTGAATACCTTCCAATTCTTTGAACCCAAAGGGAAACTCAAACTGGATATCCACCGCAGCATCCGCGTAATGGGCCAGGTTATCGTGATCGTGGAAACGGTATTTAGAGGCAGAAGTTCCTAAAGCCAAGTGCCACTTGAGGCGAGCTTCTTTCCAGTAGTCGTACCATTCTTTCTGCGTACCCGGCTGGATAAAGAATTGCATCTCCATCTGCTCAAACTCCCGCATCCGGAAGATAAACTGACGAGCTACAATTTCATTACGGAAAGCTTTACCGATCTGTGCGATACCGAAAGGCAACTTCTGACGGGTTGATTTCTGTACGTTCAAGAAGTTGACAAAAATACCTTGTGCCGTTTCAGGTCGTAGGTATAGTTTGCCTTCCTCGCCAGCGATATTACCCAATTGAGTGGAAAACATCAGATTAAACTGACGAACATCCGTCCAGTTTCGGCTGCCAGTATCTGGGTCCGCAATTTCGAGGTCTTCAATCAAGGTTTTCAGGCCCTCCATGTCTCCATCGGTCATGGCGGTAGCCAAACGCTTGGCAACTTCGTCGATTTTCGCTTGGTAATCAACAATCCGGCCATTGGTAGAACGGAACATTGCTTCGTCAAAATCATCAAAACGCTTACGCGCTTTTGCTACTTCCTTGTTGATCTTGGCTTCGATTTTATCCATGTAATCTTCCACCAAAACATCAGCACGGTAGCGTTTTTTACTATCCTTGTTATCTATCAATGGATCATTAAAGGCATCTACGTGACCAGAAGCTTTCCAGGTCTTGGGGTGCATAAAGATGGCTGCATCAATACCTACAATGTTATCGTGCATTTGCACCATAGATTTCCACCAATACTCTTTGAGGTTGTTTTTGAGCAACGAACCATAGGGACCGTAGTCATAAGCGGCACTTAGGCCGTCGTAAATTTCACTCGACTGATAGATAAATCCGTATTCCTTACAGTGCGCTACCAGCGCTTTAAATTGATCGTTTTGTTGTGCCATGGCTATGTTCTTAATTCCTGCAGATTTACATCAACAGAAAAGGACTTGCTTGATAGAAGGCGCAAAGATAAGCGATTAGTTCCTTTACTGGTAATAATGGTGTTCATTCCAAAGTTGATTTTTCTGTTTACCGCAGAAGACGTACCTTTTCCAAGGGTAGCCAGGCGGACACTTCGGTCAGATAACAAGCCTCTGACACTACCACCTCCGCCTATGCTTATGTAACTTGTCTGCTGTCACTTTAAAAACCACCTTTCATGTCTGGGAAATCCACAGAAAAGAACACTTTGCAATACCTTGGCATAGGCCTTTTTGTTTTTGCATTAGCGGTATTCATTGGCTCCTTAACACTTAGTCATTACGAATTGTCTTTAACTGCTGTAAAAGACAGCCTGGGCAATGATTACCATTACGGTTTCGTAGAGCAGAGCGCCCAACAAATGGCAGGAAAGTCATATCCCAATAGTTTCGCTTTTTTAGATGCTTTTGAAAAGGTCTTATCGGACGCGCAGACAGCCATCAAAACAGATGTCGAAGAAGTAAAAGGCCTCACTAAAAGTGATGGAGCGTACTGGAATTCCTTGTTACAGGATTGGCAGTTAAGTGGATTAATTTTTCCGGTGACGAAAGCTTCCAGCACAGGGCTATTGCCTGGTAATACCTGGCTATTCTTTCTACTTAGTATTGTATTAGGAATCATTGGTGCGCTGCTATACATTCTACCCAAACGGCGCGAACACGCAGGCATAAAAAACAACCATGTCTACCACAGCAGCTTGCACAGTCGCGGCTGGCTAGGTATTGCAGCGGGCGTTTTCCTAATTGGTTTCTACATTTTGCTCTACTTCTACCCCGAACACATGGTCAATTGGATACTGATGGTCGACCCTATTAGTATGGCCCTCAACGGTGGCCCAGCCAGCAATTGGTTTTTATATGGACTGCTATACACCATTGCCATCTTGGTGATGGGGGTACGGATGATTATCAAATACCGGCACAACCGCTACCAGATGATCCGGACAGGCTCCGTGATGTTTTTTCAAACGACTTTTGCGTTCCTATTGCCTGAACTCATGTCGGCCTTGAACCAGCCCAGTATGGACCTCAAGAACATCTGGCCACTTAACTACTCTTTCTTCTTTGATTATAACATCAATGAACTTACCAGCTCTGGAGGCTTTGGTTTATTCTTGCTTTTCTGGGGCATCATCCTGATGGTAGTAGCAGTACCTCTCATCACCTATTTTTATGGGAAACGCTGGTATTGCTCCTGGGTATGTGGCTGTGGTGGCTTGGCAGAGACTCTCGGCGATCCTTATCGTCAGCTCAGTGATAAATCTACCCAAGCCTGGCAGATTGAGCGGTGGACTATTCATGCCGTGCTTATTTTTTCGGTTGTGATGACCGTCATTGTCGTTTACAGTTACTTGCCTTTGGCTACGGAAGCCGAAGGCTGGCTAAATAAAACCAATTTCGTCTACTTCGTTTCTGCACTGTTGATCGCACTCCCTGCTTACGTCTTTGCACGCAACCAGAAGGTGGACATCTTTCCTAAAGGTGCGATGATCATGATGTGGGTAGCAGCTATCGGGGTAATTGTTCTTTTGAATTACAACCACTTTATCCTCGAAAATTATAAGGCCACTATTAAAATCAACCGCTGGGTCATGATCGCATTGGCGGGCTTGGTCATAGGTAGCTTGGTGCTACTTCATCGTAAGGAGAACCCTACTCAGTCGCCACGAAAAGTTACCACAGTTGCTTTGGTCTTTTTTGGTGCAATTGCCAGCTGGCAACTACTAGCCTTCAACAACACAGGCAATGAGATTGCCTCTTTTAGTCACTACGATGTCCGCTCAGTATACGGATTTGCTATTAGTTCAATCTTTGCCGGCGTAGTAGGCA
>NZ_JBOEFX010000085.1:0-50212 GCF_050633125.1 Lewinella sp. | reverse complement strand
CGCTAGGGCTGTCAGGCGCATCCTTGTCTTGTAGCAAAATAGAGAGATACAACTGGGCATTATTCAGGAATGGGCGGATTTTATCCTTCACCAACAACACCGGCTGCACAAAGGGAAGCATGTGATCCCGGAAATAATCTTCCACGAAGAGTTGCTGATCCTCATCGAGGTCCATCCTTCGTTTGATGATAATTTTGTGCTTACGCAATTCAGGGATAATCTGAGTCGCAAAAATGCGGGCAAACTCCTCCTGCTGCTCATCCACAATCTTCTGGATCGTACGAACAGTCTGCTTAGGACTAATGTGTAATTGCCGTTTGGTTTTCCTCCCAATCCGGATCAGGTTCCGATGATTAGCCATTCGCACCCGGAAAAATTCATCCAGATTAGAACTGTAGATCGCCAGAAACTTTATTCGTTCAAAGAGCGGCACCGAAGGGTCTTTGGCCTCTTGGAGTACACGGTAATTAAACGATAACCAGCTGATATCTCTGGCTATGAAAGGAATATTACTGTCAAAAATATCCATACGATTAGAAGAGTAAGATTTGATCACCTTGCTGCGGCCCAGTACTGATTGGATCAGGCCCCCGAGTTGTGATAGAAGTCGTTTCATGAAGGTACTGAACTAAATAATGGGCTAAGTCAGGAGCCAGAATATTATCCGGTTCATGAGGAAAAAAATACACGGTCTTTAAGCCCAGTTCTTTCCAAGCTGCCAACTGCCGTACCCAGGCATGTATCCGATCATAATCAGTCGGATGCAGGCCATTCCCGACAAATCTAATCATTGTCTGTTGATTGGTCAAATGCTGATGCAAAACATCTCGACGACCAGCAACATCTGTTAGTACTACAGTAGTACCGTAACGAGTCAGTACCTCCGTCCATTCTGTAATGTTTGCCGTTGCTGCAAACCAACTTTCGTGGCGAAACTCTACCGCCAGCGGAAAATCTTTTGGCCAAACCGACAAAAATTGCGCTAATTGCGGTAATCGGTCTATCCCATAATACGGAGGCAGCTGCATAAAACAACTCCCCAACTTTTCACCAAAATTATCCAACGCTTCCCAAAAGAATGGCAACTGATCGCCTCCTAATCCCAGGTTTTTACTGTGGCTGATGGTCTGTGGCAGCTTTGGGCAAAACCGAAAATCATCAGGCACCTGGCTACACCATTTCGCCACCAAATCCGGATCAGGAATACGGTAGTGAGTAGTATTCAGCTCGATGGTATTAAACTGCTTGGCGTACACCGACAGAAAATCCTTGATCTTCGTTCCCTTTGGGTACCAGCGGCCTATCCATTCTTTCATGCTCCAACCGGTGCAACCGACATAAACAGCCATTGGTTGCTCATCCTTTGGAAAGGACGCCAAAAGTGCTGCGTTGCCGACAGGATCAACAGGCAACGTGAAGTCTACGCTTTCAATATTTTGTAGTTTGCCAAATTTCATTTTTGGACTGTTCTTAAATCGCAAAGGGATGCCTATGGCAATATTCAGCCTAATCCATCAAGGCCTTGGCATCCTCTGCAGTTTGCACAGGCAGCTTACAAATTTTATTTCGGCAAACGTAGATAAAGGTCTCTTCCTCAACGGCTTTATTCTCCAACAAAGCAAGGCTTCCTTCATCAGGTCCTCCCAAGAAAAGGGCATTAGGCAAGTAAGAAGCTTGCAGCTCATGGTTTAACGACTGCCACCTCTCCCCTACAATAGCGACTTCATAAGGTGGATAGACCATTTTCAACATCAACTCGCCCCAACTGGCATAAAAACTAGGTGTTTGTATCGCCTCTGGGCTCGCGAGCACTGCCGCCAACATCTTCTGGCTCTGCTCACTAAAGTCTTCCCGATCGAGAAATAACCCCAGTTGCCATAAAACCTGCGCAAACGCAGAGTTGGAACCCGCTATTACATTGTCTTTAATCTCTGTACGGCGGGTAATCAATGGTGGATCAAGATCTGACGTATAAAACAACAAATCACTTTCCGGATTCGAAAAATGCTCCAAGGCGTAAGTCGTCAACTGTTCTGCTTTGCGCAACCAGCTTTCATCAAACGTGAGCTCGTAAAGTCGCAGGTAGGCCTGACTGGTCAATGCATAATCATCCAAAAATGCGTTGATGGATGATTTTCCATCTTTATAGTTCCGCCACAAGCCTCCGTCCTTTCGCTTCATCTTGGTATCGATGAAATTCGCAGCGGTTATAGCTTTTTTCAGATAATCTTCGTTTTGCAGTGCGGCAGCAGCATCGGCATAACCTTTTATCATCAAGCCATTCCAGGCAGTTAAAACCTTGTCATCAAGACCTGGTCGTACGCGCTGCGCGCGCGCATCAAGCAATAAGGCCTTCGCTGCTTTTAATGTACTAAGTTCTTCCGCAGACAAAGGGTCAGCAGCAGGATCATAGTGCATGATATTCATCTCCTCCTCCCAATTGCCATGTTTGGTAAAACGGTAGTGCTTTTTTACTAATTCAGCCGATGCGGGCGATAGCAAGCTATCGATTTCCTGTGTTGTCCAGACGTAAAACTTACCTTCTTCACCTTCGCTGTCTGCATCCAGGCTGGAATAGAAAACGCCTTGCTTATCCATCAATTCCCTTTCAATAAAGGTGAGAGTCTCCTCTACAACTTCTTTATAGCGTGATGTTCCCGTTTCTGCGAAAGCATCTGAAAAAAGACTCACTAGCTGGGCATTGTCATAAAGCATTTTTTCAAAATGCGGCACCAACCATTTATCATCCGTCGAATAGCGAGCAAAACCGCCGCCCAATTGATCGTTGATCCCTCCTGCGGCTAGTTGATCAAGGGTAGTTTTCCAAACACCGCGAGCCTCTTCATTGCCTGTAAAAAAGGCATACTCTTGTAACCAGGAAAAAATATCCGGCATCGGAAACTTAGGGGAACCTTTGCGGCCTCCCCGTTCAGCATCCAGACCTAAGAGCATGGATTGGGCAAAATTGTCGGCATTCTCTGGCTTCAATTCTGGCATCTGGCCGACTGGCGCGAGGGCGCTTACTGCGTTAATGGTTTTCGTAAGATTAGCAGCGTAATCCTCCATTTTAGCCCCATTCTCCTCTTTTTCTTTGACAAAGTACTCCAGAATTTCCACCCACTGCTTGCGCGGAAAATAAGTACCTGCCCAAATCGGACGCCCATCTGGTAAAGCGATCGCATTCAAGGGCCAACCACAACCCTGCTCGGTGGCCAGCTGGCAAGCCGCCATGTACACATCATCAACATCCGGGCGTTCCTCGCGGTCTACTTTTATTGAAATAAAGTGCTCATTCATAATGCGCGCCACCAAGGTATCTTCAAAGCTTTCATGCTCCATGACGTGACACCAGTGACAAGCGGCATAACCAACACTGATGACCAATAATTTATCTTCTTCCTTGGCTTTTGCCAAAGCTGCTTCTCCCCAAGGATTCCAATTAACAGGATTATGCGCATGCTGTAGCAGGTAGGGGCTACTCTCATTAACGAGTGCATTCGTATACAAATGCCCCCCTTCCTGAGAGGTAGAAGTACAACTATAGATGGTTAGTAATCCTAGAATACCGACCCAATGTTTTAACATTACCTTCTTCATTATTAGGAATTATTCTTTCGTAAAATTGTCCTTAGGAACAAATCACTTCCTAACGGAGCCAATAAACAAACGGTGTTTCGCCTGCTTTTTACAGTAGTTCAAATAATTACCACCGGGAATTAACGATAAACCCTTGGTTTCACCTTGGTAAGTATAGGTCCATACCTCCCCATATTTAGGATGAAGTAATAACTCCCTTTTATAAAGTGGAGGCTCCTCATCAAGGCCTTCATATTTATCAAGACAATCCAAAGCACTCTCACGTTCAGAAAGACGATGTATTTCTCCAACAACAGCACCTACTATTTTTTCTCCAAGTACAAAACCAGGGTAAGACCCTAAATCATAAAGTACACCTGGAAAGCTGGCTTGCTCACACAACTGAGCATTTTCAGAAAGCCACTTACTGGCCGCTGAAGGAATCGTGCTCAACAAAGTACCATAAACGAAAACATGATCTGACAAAACTCCTTGTTTATATTCAAAAATCCCAAAGCGTAAACTTTGGGATTTTTGAATTCGTCTATATTAAATGACCTATGAAATTCCGAGAAAGAAAACCGTTCCTTTTAATCGGTAACTGGTCATACCTTCCGGCACTTCTTCTTCAGCAGAAATTTTTTGCCGGATCAATCGATAGATACCGTAATAAGTATTACCATCCATTTCGAGGGTTCCTTGCTTTCCTCCTACTGAATCATTTACACAGAACACAAGTAGGTACCCCGTGGTGCCAAATCTTGGCCTGACAGTAAAAGCGCCAGCCTGAATAGCATCAACCATCCCTAAGGAACGGATAGGGTCTTGGTATTTAGCATCCCCCGGAGGGCGTTGCGGGCTATGGGTTGAATCAAAGGTTCCATCGGTAACAATAATAGAAATACCGCTTTTCTCCATTTGAGAAAACTGGGCACAAACAAAGCCCGGAATAAGTAGGGCTAGAATAATGAATAAATTTTTCATGTCGCGTATCCTTTAATAATAGATGATGTGTACTTAAGCCAAAATACAAAAGTATTACAATACTACTCTTTCTAGCTTGCAAGATAAAAAAAAAGAGTCGTCTGTGCTTTTATACACAGACGACTTCTTATTCTTTAGGGATGAGAAAGTAAATAATCTACGCAAAGGACGTAGTATTTCATACTAAGCCTCCTGGCTGTTCATCACCTTCTCCTGGTGGTCAATCGACTCTTGGTGAATCGCACGCAGGAAAGTATTGACAAAGTTTTCGCTTAATCCTTCCGCGTTGGCTTTGACCATCACCTGATCAAGGATTTCATTCCAGCGAGAAGTTTGCAAAATAGCAATGTTGTTACGCTTTTTGTATTCGCCAATTTTCTCAGAAACCTTCATTCGATTGCCCAAGAGCTTTAGCAAATCATCGTCAATTTCATCAATCTTTTGACGCAGATCATCAATATGAGCGAGGTATTCAACATCGTCGCTGTTTTCCTGACGTAATACCAAGCTACTGACCAGATCGCGGAAAGTATCTGGGGTAATCTGCTGTGCGGCATCACTCCAGGCCTCATCCGGGCGAGGGTGAACTTCCGTCATAATTCCATCGTAGTTGAGATCCATCGCCTCTTGGGCGACTTCCTGCAACAAATCACGGCGGCCACAAATATGACTGTTGTCACAAATCATCATCAAGTCAGGAAAATTACGCTTCAATTCAATAGCCAGCTGCCACCTTGGAACGTTGCGAAATTTGGTTTCTCCATGAAAAGAAAAACCTCTGTGAATAACACCAATCTTAGTGATTCCCGCCTTGTAAATGCGCTCAATCGCTCCCATCCAAAGGGGTAAATCCGGATTGATAGGGTTCTTGATCAACACCGGAATATCCATACCGCTTACGGCATCAGCGATCTCTTGAACAGAGAATGGATTGACCGTCGTACGAGCGCCCAACCAGAGTACATCAATCCCGTATTTCAGGGCTTCGTAAACGTGATCAGCTTTGGCAACTTCCGTAGTCACTTTCAGGCCTGTTTCTTCCTTCACGCGTTTCAACCAAGATAGCCCTTCCTTGCCAACGCCCTCAAAAGAGCCCGGACGAGTACGGGGTTTCCAAATACCTGCCCGAAAGAGGTCGATATTCTGTTCTGCCAATGCTTTGGCAGTAGCCATTACTTGTCCTTCCGTCTCGGCACTACAAGGGCCGGCAATGATGAAGGGGCGCTTTGATTTCGGCGCGATAGGTTCAAATTGCATATTCATATTCTTAAGAAATTATTTTTCGAATTTGGTTGGCTTCTTCAATCCGCTCATAGAATTTTTCATAATCCTTTTTGATGAGCAGGCTACGAAAACGTGCCAACTGATTAATGTGTTCATCCAATACATCCAGGACATTGTCCCGGTTTTGCCGAAAAATGGGTATCCACATATCCGGCGAGCTTTTTGCTAAGCGAACGGTACTACTGAAACCACCGCTGGCCAACTGAAAAATGTGGTTGTCATCTCTTTCCTTCTCCAACACCGTCAGCGCTAACGCAAAAGAACTAATGTGCGAGATATGCGAAACGTAAGCCGTGTGTAAATCATGTTCCTGGCTATTCAAATACACAATCCGCATAGGGATGCTGGCATAAAGGCGCTTTACTATTTCATGGGCATCCTCATCACTCTTTTCTATATCACAAAGTACCGTACACTTATTGTCAAAAAGCGCTGGCACCGCAGCTTCTGGCCCACTGTATTCTGTTCCGGCCATCGGGTGAGTCGCCACTAAACGTCCTCGCTTGGGGTGGCCCTCCACCGCCTGAAGGATATTTATTTTAGTCGATCCCATGTCCATTACTACCTGTTGGTCAAC
The DNA here is from genome assembly GCF_050633125.1 of Lewinella sp. NCBI lineage: Bacteria > Pseudomonadati > Bacteroidota > Saprospiria > Saprospirales > Lewinellaceae > Lewinella > Lewinella sp. The sequence continues at coordinate 43,791 of NZ_JBOEFX010000085.1, read as the reverse complement.
TATATCTAAAATCATAGGCAATAAAGTAAGCATCGCGTCTACGGGGGTCGCTACGACAACAACATCGGCCTGCGCCACCGCCTCTGCAAGCTCCATATCCTCATCGATCAAACGACGACGAATAGCCTTATCCAAGTTTTCCTGACGCTGGTCTACACCAATGATACGGCTGGCAAAACCATTTTCCTTTAAAGTAATGGCTAGTGATCCGCCAATCAGTCCTATTCCTATTATGGTAACAACCACTCTGTTATTTTTTAAAGTTTTTCAATCGGCCAATAGCTTCCTCTAGCACCTCCACCGGGCTACACAGCGATATACGAACGTATTGCTCTCCGGCGCTACCGAAAATTCCGCCCGGTGTCAAAAAAATGTGCTTTTCAGCCAAAACGGCATCTGTAAGTTCGTAAGCATCAGCATGATGCTTGGGCGCACGTGCCCATACGAACATCCCTACCTGGTCACCTGAAATTTCACAGCCCAACATTTCCAACAAGGCTATTGCCTTAGCTTTACGTTGTCCGTAAACTTCATTCTGAGAAGCATACCAGGATGCTGGCAATTCCAGCGCTGCTATCGCCGCTAACTGAACGGGCTTAAACATTCCAGAGTCCATATTACTTTTGAAGCGAAGAACGATCTGCAAATATTCTGCTCCGCCCACCAGTACCCCTACTCGCCACCCCGCCATGTTGTGTGCTTTGCTCAAAGAATTGAGCTCTAGCGCTACTTCTTTTGCGCCAGGCACCACCATTAGGCTACTCGGCGATTCATTGAGTATAAAAGCATAGGGATTGTCATTAACTAACAGTATATCATGCGCTTTCGCAAACGCTACCAAGGCTTCAAAATGACCCGGCTGTGCAGGTGTACCCGTTGGCATGTGCGGATAGTTGACCCACATAATCTTTACACGCCCCAGGCCTTCGGCCGCTAGTGCATCCAAATCAGGAAACCAGCCGCCTTCCTCCGACAATTCATAGGAGCGCACTACCCCACCCGCCAGCTCAGTAGCCGAGCGGTAAGTTGGATATCCGGGATTAGGCACCAGTACCTCATCACCAGGGTTCAGGAAAGCCATACTTATGTGCATGATCCCCTCTTTGGAACCAATAAGCGGCAATACCTCGGTAGTTGCATCTAGTTGCACAGAAAAATACCGCTCGTACCATTTCGCAAATGCTCCTCGCAACTCCGGCATCCCCTGATACGATTGATAACCATGGTTTCCTGCTTGTGCACCTGCTTCCTGCAACCGGTTAATCACAGAAGAATGAGGAGGTAAGTCTGGACTTCCAATTCCCAAATTCAATACATCGTGCCCAGCTGCACGCATTTCGGCAATCTCACGCAGCTTTCGCGAAAAATAGTATTCTTCAACTTGCCCCAATCGTTGGGCTGGTGCGATGATGGTTGATGAGATCATTTTTTAATTAATTGATTGTTAGATGGTTGATTATTGGTGGCTATTCTAATCTTTAACTCCTTGAGGGTAAGCCCCCAGAACATGAAGTTCATGAGTGATTGGGCGGATAGCCTCAATGGCTTGTTCCCAACTCATGGCTCCATCAACCACAAAGTCTACGAAAAAGAGATATTCCCAAGGCTTCCCAATGATAGGTGCCGATTGGATTTTGGTCAGGTTCACATTGTAAGCAGAAAGCACAGCCAACACTTTATAAAGGCTACCTGCCGTATGGTCTACCGTGAAACTAAGAGACACTTTATTGGCAGAGGTAGCCGTAGTAGCCTGCTCTTCTGTACGCAAAACCAAAAAACGGGTATGATTCTGTTTGTTGGTCTCAATACCGGCGGCTAGTACTTCCAAATCGTACAATTCAGCTGCTAAATTCGATGCAATAGCACCTACCTTACGCCAATTGTTTTCTTTTACTTCGCGAGCACTTAGGGCCGTATCCACGGTCTCTACCAACTGAATATGAGGATACTGCTTGAAAAATTTACGACACTGCGCAATCGCTACCGGATGCGAATGAACTTCTTCCAGCTCCTCGATTTTCACCCCCGGTAAAGTCAGTAGGTTTTGTTCGATACGCAAGAAAACCTCTCCGACTATTTTCACCTCGCTATCCAACAAAAGGCGATAGTTACTCATCAAACTACCGGCCAGGGTATTCTCAATGGCCATCAACCCTACATCCATCTTCGCCCCTTCAAGCAAATCCTCCATCAAGTCTTCAAAAGTATGGGCAGCTATAATTTCCAATTCGCGATCCGGAAAAAACTGACGAGTAGCAATTTCGTGAAAGGCCCCACTGTAGCCCTGGATGCCTACACGTAGTTTCTTACCTACTATTGCCTCCGGGGCTAGTGTCGATTGATCGTCTGAAGTTGTTGACATTTTCTGAGTTGTTTAAATAAAAAAAGTCCCGCAGTTTCCGACGGGACTTTTTAACAGTATACCTGATACTATACCAAAGTTCCATCTACGGAATACCGTAAAAGAAATAAAAGCTATAAAAGCTATAGCTAATGGTGGTGGTATAATTTGGCATGGTTATAAACTAAAAATGGTCCCGCTTTTGGCGGAACCATCATTATTACTTTAAGTCTTGTTTTTGAGCAATAGCGTGATTCCTTTATGCTTAAGCATAAAAATAAAAACCACAGAAATAAAAGAAATTGCTACTCAACATGACTGTTTTGTCTTGTGTACAAAGCAAACCTAGAGAAATAATCTGAATGACACAAACAATTTGCCTAAAATCGAAAAAAACCAAACGAATGTTCGCTTCCTTTATCCTCTGAAAGACAATAGCATTTCCTGGAGTACTTCATTCAGGTTGTCAATCGCTTCTTTTAGTTCCCAGTTCTCACGCTGCCTTTTTTCTACATAGTTACTGATGGCGCGAATCTGCAATGCAGGCGTACCGTATTGCAAACTAGCATAAAAAAAAGCTGCTCCCTCCATGCTTTCTACCTCTGCAAAAGGGAATTTTTCCTTCATGGCCAAGATGCTTTCTTCGGTGCCATGCACCTTATTTACACTGGCACCATGCACACGCGGCAGAAAAGCCTCCCCTTCCTTTGGGCTATTCCATAGCCGTCCCTCTTTAAAAGGAAACACATCACCATCAATCAACCCCATTGAGGTAACAGGCGTAAAGGCCCCATCGGCTTCCTCTACCCCCAAGTCCGCAAAACAATCCGAGACGACCTCTACCACGCTCCCCAATTTCAAATTTCGATCAATAGCACCTGCCACTCCCGCTTGCACCAAAAGGTTATACCGACGAGTAGCTAGGCGATGCCCCAAAGCAAATGCTGCCAGAGGCAAACCTACACCAGTGGTCAGTACCTCGATACTTAATGCTTCTTTTTGAAAATGATTGGGTTCACGCTCCCAGCCTTCGCTGCGGAGAGCATCCAGGAGTGGCGCTATTTCAAAAGTTGTCGCGGTAACTAGAAGTATTTTCATGGTTGTTTGAGCGTTAAAATAGCTTTGATTATCATTCCATTGTACTTTTTGGGCCTCCCTTCGGGCGCTACGTTACGTAGCTCGTTATTCACTCGGCCCCAGGAAAACCCTGGGTCTGGCTGCCTATAGCAGCCACTACTCCACATCGCTAGGCCGAGAAACAGCTAAAAATATCATTCTCCTCCCCCACTCAACAGGTCATAGGCATACACCTCTCCTCTAAGTGTGGTCACCAAAAAATACGCCCCTTCGGTATTTCCGCTAAGGATCGCCTGCCCCTCACCGGGCAAAGGGAAACCTGGGGCAACCTCTCCTTCGCCGTCAATCAACCAAAGTTGGTCGGGTGATTGCTGCACCGCGATGGTGCCCAGCGGTTCAGCAGGTAGCAAGGCACGCGGAGTAAAGCCCAGAAGTTGTTGCCAGCGCTCTTTAAACTCCACACCTTCGTATCCAAACAGATGAACCAATGATCCCCGCTGAACGATATAATCACTCCGGCCATCTCCCCAAATATTGGCAAAAAGGAAGTTGTCTATTGGCCCTCGTCCCAGGGGCAACGGGAAGATATTCCCTTCCAAATCCCATACATTTATTTTTCCACTCGCTGTTCCGATTATCATTCGACTAGCGTTGGGGTCTTCTGTATTCAACTCCAAGCCTGGGGCACCCAATGGAGCCTCTGGCACTGCTGGCAGGCTCGACAGGAAACCGCCAAACTTCCCAAACATCTGCCAACTCTCTTTCCCCGTCCAGGCGATCAACAAATCTTCTTGTGGAAGTTGCCAGTGAGTAATGGGAAGGTTAGAAGTCGTTCGACCTGACAACTTAGCCGGCCAGCCTTCTACCGCCCGGCATTCTAAGTCAAGCATCTCTATCGTCCCTTCTTGGGTGGGGAAAACAAGGTATTCATCGCCCACCTGATCAAAAGCAACTACCGTAAGTCCGGCAGAAGGAGCGGCAATACCCGACCGGATATTTTTAGCAACACCAGCTGCTGACCAAGCATGAATCCCCCCGATAGAAGTTGCAAAGTATTGTGCTTCGCCACCAGCACTAGCAATTCGCCATACGGGTGAATACAGTTCAGGTAGTGTACGATCCGACCATAATATATCTCCCTCTTCATTGATCAACCAACAATCCCCATTAGCTGCTTGGGCTATAAACTGCTTTGGCAGGCTATTACCAAAATCCCGAACAGGAACTAAGGTCAAATTTTCTTGAGTTGGCAATGGTGTCTTCCAGCGTAGACTCGCAGTTTCTGTATTTTCAGGAGAACTTTTTATTGCCCCCTCTAGCAACCAAACGCCTTCTTTTTCAGTGGTACCTTGGTAATACAAGCTACCATTAGCGCTCCAGTCGTATTGTGGAAATAATAGTTTTAGCCAATTCGTTTCACCGTCACGTAGTGGGCCCCAGTTATAGTAGCCTTTCGGTCCTTTACCAGATTTTAGCATCCCTGCTAATTCAAGAAAATGATCTTGTTTATTCAACGTAGCTCCAAGCAGGTGGTAATCTAAATAACGCTCCATATCTTCTCTAAAAACACTCACCAGTAAAGCATCAGGTAATTCTACGACCCAAGGCTGCCAAGCCTTCCGATCACTAAGGCTAGCCACTCCGGCTGCTGTCCTTAATTGACACAGCTCAAATAATTGGTAGCGACTTTCTTCTAGAAGCTGGCCTCCTCCCAAGTAAGTACTCCTAAAGTTGGCAAAAGCTGTTGTATCGCCAATAGGCAAAACCCAGAGGCGCGGAGCAATTCGATTTTGCTGCCCAGGGTTGGCCAATTCCATCTGCCACCCCCCCGGCCCTAGCCAAGTAGCTAAAGGTGTCTTATCCTCCTGCTCCGTTCCATTTGAAAGTGGAAATAGTCTTTGGACAATTTCTGGCACCTTATCCCAGTCTGTCACTGTATCGTAAGCGGTCCACCCCTTGGTAGTATTCACCAAAACGCCTTCTGCAAGAGCTGTACTATCGGTTCCCTCTACCCGTAATGCCAGCCATTCCCCCAGTTCCCGGTAGGCAAGTAATGCTTTGGAGTTAAGCCAACTTTCAGGAATTCTATCTTCCAACTTCCCCGTTCTCAACAGGATTCGCTCTCCTGCTGATGGCCAATCCGCAATACCTGATTGTAATGCCTCAAAACCTTCCTCATTCGGCCATGCCTCCATTTGCCCAGAAAGACTCAATAGCGCATTTTCAATTTGAAAAGGATACCTACCAGCTAGAAAGATGTTGTGAAAGCGAGCAAAATATACTGGATCATCTGATGCGATTCCAAAAGTATAAATATCACCGCCAGCGAAATTTAATGTCGGTCCATAATTCGAAGGATTCCAAGCAGCAGATAATCCACTTGAAGCTGAACCTATAAAGGTGTAAGCAGCATCATGAGGGCCATTTCCCACTTCGGGGAGCAACCACCACTCTCTCCATTCAGGCCCCTCAGTCAATTTCAGAGAATCCAAAACTTCTCGAATCCTTTGAGCATCTAAGAACCACAAATGCTGATTGTTCAACTCAATTGCTCCATCAGCAATATCTGGAAGCCCTACCAACACACTGCTATTTGTACTCACTGCCTGGAAGGCGCTCACCTGATCAAAAGGCAAGCGATATTGTGAACGCAAGAGCCAATAGGAAGTGCCAAGAACACCAAGCAATAAAACAATAAAGAGGATTTTCTTACGCATAGGTAGGGGAACTAGTGATTAGAGATCAAAGATGGATAAGATTATTATTTACGCCAATTTTTTCAGACATTTGCATCGCCTTAATAGGTACTTTGAAAGTAGTCTACTCATAGGATTAGATCCCCCTCCCTTTCTTATTTGATCGGACACCTTATTAATATGTTCCGAACGAATAGCAATCAAAACCGTGTATCATAATTTACTAACGCATTAAAATCAATATAATGCGCAAGAATTTTCTACGCATCGGTGCCGTACTAATGGCATTGGGAGTTATTTTCGGAGCGTTTGGCGCACATGGCTTAAAAGAAATTGTCAGTGCTGAAAAACTGGGGATATTCGAAACCGGGACGCGATATCAAATTTACCATGCATTTGCCATCCTACTTGTCGGAACGCTACTGTATTTCCGTAAGACTAGCCTTATGCCAATTGCCGGCTGGTTATTCCTTGGAGGAATTGTTTGTTTCTCAGGATCGCTTTACTTACTTGCTTTTGCAGACCTCGTTGCGCTTCCAACTAATTTATTAGGACCTATCACCCCTGTTGGGGGATTGCTTTTTGTAGCGGGTTGGGTAGTACTTGCGGTTTCCACTTTCCAAGACAATGAAAAGCGCTATAGAAAAAGTCATTCGGAATAACTTTTCCTATTTCGTTTCTAATTCAACTTCATCGTCTTTTTTGCGATTACGCCACCATACGTAACCAATCACTCCTATAAGTAAATAAGGGGTAGCGAGCATATAGAGAATACCGTTGTTAAGGCCTTCTCCTTCCTGCCCACCATTCGCAAGGTTACTCTCTGCCGTCATCCGGCACATGGGGCACTGAGCTTCGACCAGTAAGGGCATGCAAAACAGCACTAATAATAATAATAAAAAAGGCAAATATTTATTAATCATCTTCATGGTAAGGAGCTTTAACATCAATAATAAGGCTTCAATAATAAATAACAGATAGGCCCCGTCAGGCACACATAAAACCAAATAGGCCAAACATAACGTGCATACTTTTTGTGCTGCTCGAATTGCTCGGTATAAGCCTTAATAAAAGTAAGCAGGATAAAAGGGAGGCTAACTGCTGCCAGCACAATATGACTCAATAGAAGTGCTAGGTAATAAGGCCTCACACCAGCGACGGATGCAGCTTCCACCGCGCTTAATATTTTATCGCCATCAATATCTCCAAAAATTGTTTCAGGTGTAGTGAAATGGTACAAGACGTAACAAATCAAAAACAATACTGAAAGTCCCAGTGCCAAAAAATTAAACTTCCGATGAAGAAGGATTTTTTTTGTCTTAACAAAATAGAGTGATGCCAATAAAGCTAAAGCTGCCAAGGCATTCAATAAAGAATAGAAAGGAGGAAGAAACGAAAAGTCTACTCCTTCTGGAAGAGGAACCTTAACCCTCCTCATTAAGCCAACAAGGACAAGCACCAGGAAGGTGACAATCCAGGTAAAGGTCTTGAGCTTTCGCTCTGTTGTACGCTGTGCTTCAGTCATCTTGATTAGCTTTACATCTCCGCCTCACGGCGTAATTCTGGTTTGGGTTTGTCTCTTTCTGGCAGTAAGATAGCTGTACGCTCTACCAATCGCTGCAATACTTGTTCGTCTGTATAAGGATAAGCCTGACGGATATAAAGTGAATCATCTAAAAGAACAATTAACCCCTCCTTCAAGCGAGCCTTTTCCTCTGGCACTAAAGCAATTTTTGCAATCAAGCGATCAAAGCTCTCCTGGTTACCTCCCCAATACAATAACTGAGCAGTATCAACCGGAATTTCATAATCCTTCTGAAACGCTGCAATCTGTGCACTGTCACCATCTACAAAGAGCGTCCATAATTCAAGGTTCTCAGGAATATCAAATTGAGTATGTAGCTTTTTGAGTACACTCGCGTATTTCTCAGGATCAGCCGATGTTGGCAGGAGTCCAAACAAATAAAAGCTTTCCCCTATTTCCATTTTCGGCATTTGACCATCCAGTAATTGCAGTCCTGCCAGATCGGTCAAGCGCTGATCTTTGCGAAGATCCTTCATGGCCTCTTTCTGGTATTCATAACCTTTACTCAGATAGATGTAACTACCTAAAGGTAAAACGATCAGAAAAAAAGTAAGCCCAAGGATAGAAGAAAGCCTTCCTAAAATTCCCGGACGCTCTTGCTTATTAGTCATAAACTCAATTATTATAAAATATAGAACAACTCCTTGTGCTTTGGGTTCAGCCCCAAATCGCATCCTCACCGAAATATGACAATCCCATTTCAGATGGTGCAAAAACTACACTAGTCATCCCGAAGCTACGAGATGACTAGTATAATATCCGGAAGGATGAGCTACAATTAAGTAACCTTTAGCTCAAAAGATAGGTATCCTCTGGAAGAAGGAAACTTTCTTGAGCAGGTGTCGCATTAGGATCTACCTGTTCACGTTTTTTCACATCTTCTCGGCGCTCTTTCCAGCTATTACCTTCCTGGAAGAAAGCAATCAATGCCCAAACCAGTAAAAGGATAGGAAGTAGTACACTCATTGCCAAGCCTTTCACCTCGTAGCCCATATGCATGAACTCATAGATGATGAAATATGCCTTATAGAGAGAAAGCCCTATCAATGCAAGAGCAATAATCCACAGTACTACTTTATAGTCGCTTACGTCGATACCGATGTGCCCCTTACCCAAGAGTGAGATAAATACCTCAACCAAGGTTACAGCCCCCAATAAAGCGAGGCCTTTGTATACGTCCTTAATCGATTCTTCGTATGTTTTATGTCCAGCCATTTCGGATAGAATTGAATATTATCTTAATCAACTAAAGGAGATCACTCTCCTTGGTTGATAATTATCAAATTGAATTAAAGGAGGTAGAATGCAAGGAATACAAACACCCAGACTAAATCTACAAAGTGCCAGTNNNNGTTCTTACGAGCAGCATAAACGCCACTTCCTGCATTGATCAAAATGATCAAAAGAAAAGCAACACCTGAAAGTACGTGAAAACCGTGGAAACCAGTGATACCAAAAAAGAGAGCTCCAAAAGCTTTAGGGCCATAATCCTCCATCATGATTTCACCAGGATTCTCGCCTTCCTTTACGACGAACTTGCGATGGATAAACCCTTCGCCATCAACGTACATAAAGCCATAGTCCTTGTCAAAAGCATTCACGGCATGACTAGCATGTCCTTCATCATCTCCATGACCGGAAAAAGAAGCTATAACTTCTGCATCAGTTAAGGAAGGATTAAGATCTGCTTTATGCAGCAAATAGGTTTGACCTGGTTCAACAGCTTCTTCACCTGCTTTACCATCTGGCCCCAGATAAACGCCTTCTTCCGTGTGCGTACCGAAAGGGTTACGCGTTACAGACATGTGCTCGGTAGCAATAAGGTTATTCCACTCCCAAGCCTGACAGCCNNCCTACTTTTTCTACCATTTCGTAGTGTCCTCTTTTCTCTAATTTACCTACTACCGTTTGGTAGAAGATGATGAAGTTGATCACTACACCACTAAATACGTGGAATCCGTGAAATCCAGTAATAAAGAAGAACAATGCTGCAAAGTTCGGAGGTCCGTATTGGTTCATAGATAAATTGGCTCCATAGAAGATTGAACCATCCAAAAGGCTGCCACCATCATCTGTACCTACAATAAAGTGTGTCCATTCCCAAGCCTGACAGCCTAAGAAGCCAATACCACCAAGTACAGTTAGAAGCATCCAGAATACAACGCCTCTTTTGTTTTCGCGATGACCTTCCTGTACCGCTCGCACCATCGTAACGGAGCTAATGATCAATAAGAAGGACATGAAAGTTACGAAGATCAGTGGAGCTCCGTGAAGACCAAAAGGTGCTGTTGAAAATACAAAATCTGGTACTGGCCAAGTCGGGCTACTAAACCGCAATGAGCCGTAAGCAATCAGAAAGCCAGAAAAAGTAAAAGCATCTGAGAGTAGGAAATACCACATCATCAGCTTGCCGTAACTCGCCTTAAACGGTTCTGTGCCTCCATCCCAAGCTCCTTGTTCATGGTGGACATCATGTTCCATTACGGTAGTGTCATGTTCTGCCATCGTGCAGCGTTTGTTTTGTCTAACATTTAATATAGAACTTGTACTCAGCAGGAGCAACAAGCTCTTAGCGACAAAGCAGATTATCTCTTTAGGATAAAAGTGCTTTTCGTTTTGTCTATTTACCCTTATTAGCTATTTGTGGGTTATCGCTGAAGCGCCATAAAGACGACAAGATACAGCCATACTCCTCCAACAAAATGCCAATAAGTCAAAGTCAACTCGAATCGTAGCTTCCGTGCAGGTGTCACTTTGAACTTGCGCGAAAATGCGATGATTAGAGCGATAACCAAAGCCGTGATTCCTCCCAAAACGTGAGCCAAATGGATCCACGAAAGGGCATAAACAAAATCACCACTAGGGTTTAATTTCAAAGGAATTCCCATTGCTGCCAATGCTTCCCATCCTTGGTACTGAAGCACCACGAAGGCAAGCCCTAAAAGCAGACTTATTAGTAATAATCCTTTATATAAACTCTCTCGTTCTCTTTTGAACGCTAGATAAGAACCATGCAAAGTTACACTGCTAATCAAAATCACCAGTGTATTCACAAAAAAAATATTTGGCAACGGAAACTCTAACCAGTTTCCTGCTGCCTGCCGTACCATATAAGCACTGGTAAGTGCTGCAAAAAGCATCGACATACTTGCACAAGCCACCCAAAGTGCAAATTTCTTAGGGTGGATTTTGTTTCTATTACTCCCGGTTTGCTCTGCCATGATAGAATCTGTCATTTCTTTAAATCATTTTATCCCCCCAAAAAAGCAAAAGCGATAGCGGGATATAGCCAAAGGAAAAGAACATAAGCTGCAAAGCGGTTTTTCGTTCTGGTTTCTGTAAAAAACGCCAGGCGAAATAGCTGTAGAATACTCCTAATACTGCCACAATTCCTGCGGACCACCAGCCAGTATACCCCAAATAGGTGGGAAGTATGCCAAGTGGTATAAGTACTAAAGCGTAGCCTAAAGCTTGTTGACCCAATTTTTTCAAATCAATCTGCCCCTCCTCTTCTGGAACGAGCTGATAACCGGCTTTGGAATAATCTTCATAACCCAGGAAAGCAATCGACCAAAAGTGGGGAAATTGCCAACAAAACTGAATTGCGAAGAGCGTTAGCCCCAACCAGGTTAATTCTCCTTGTGCGGCTACACACCCAATAAGGGTAGGAAGTGCACCAGGTACAGCGCCAATTAAAACAGCTCCCGGAGAAACTCTCTTCATTGGTGTGTAAACAAAAGCATAACTTACTAATGCAAAAGTTCCAAAAAAAGCAGTCCATGGATTAAAAACAGCCAAGAGACTAATGCCAAAAAGGCTCATAAACCCAGCTGCTAAAACTGCTTCTGATGTCTTCATCCGTCCTGCTGCCAAAGGGCGATTAGCAGTACGTTTCATCAATCGGTCATAGTCTTTTTCAAGTACTTGGTTCAGCGTATTTGCCGCCCCTGTGGTCAAGAATCCTCCAGCAGCTAAAATCGCTAAGGAAGTAAAACTGATCGTACCTGTTGCAGCAATCAAATAAGCGATTACTGAAGAAAAAACTACTGTTGCCGATAGCCGGAATTTCACCAGCAGAAACAAATCCTGAATCCGAAGTCGAAGTGTAGCGAATGGCTTATCAATAGATACACTATCAGCTGCCGGATTCAGAGATGTTTCTTTATGCTTAGAAATTGAATACTTCATTTATCTTAATGACCACCATCGTGCTCACCTTCTTTTAGGGGCATAATCTGAGGGATAAAATCCTGACCGTCCTTACCATAATCATAAGGCCAACGTTGAACTGCAGGAATTTTTCCAGGCCAGTTTCCGTGTCCTGTCTTGATAGGAGTCGTCCACTCTAGCGTTGTTGCACCATAAGGGTTCTGTGTCGTCATTTTCTTACCACGCCAAATACTGTAGAAGAAATTGATAATAAACAACACCTGAAATGCAAACACCAAAATTGCGGCTACAGTGATGAACTTGTTCATTTCTGCAAAGTGGCTGAACGTCTGGAAAATATCAAAAGAATAGTAACGACGAGGAACACCAGCCATACCAATGTAGTGCATAGGCCAGAAAATAGCATAAGCTCCAACCATCGTACCCCAGAAGTGAATCTTACCTAAAGTAGCATTCATGAAGCGGCCGTACATTTTAGGGAACCAGTGGTAAACACCAGCAAACATCCCGAAGAATGCGGCAACACCCATCACAATGTGAAAGTGAGCTACTACAAAGTAAGTGTCGTGCATCTGAATATCAATAGCGGAATTACCTAGGAAAATACCTGTTAAACCGCCAGAAATAAACATTGATACGAAACCAATGGCAAATAACATTGCTGGATTAAATCGAATGTTACCACCGTATAAAGTCGCAATCCAGTTGAATACTTTTACTGCAGAAGGTACCGCAATAATCAGTGTAAAGATTACGAAGAAGTTCGAAATGAATGGGTTAACACCAGACATAAACATGTGGTGAGCCCATACGATAAACGATAGAAAGGCAATCGCAAGAATCGAGTAAACCATCGCTTTATAACCAAAGATTGGTTTACGCGCATTCACTGAAAGTACTTCAGATACAATACCCATCGCAGGAAGGATAATGATATACACCTCGGGGTGGCCAAGGAACCAGAACAAGTGCTGGTAAAGTACAGGACTACCACCTACGTGATCAAGTGCCTGACCGCCAATGAAAATTTCACTGAGGTAAAAGCTTGTACCCAACTCCCGATCACACATTACCAAAAAGAATGCAGATGCCAATACAGGGAAAGACAACAGACCGATAATTGCAGTAATAAAGAATGCCCAAATCGGCAATGGCATACGCCACATGGTCATCCCTTTGGTACGCAAGTTAAGAACCGTAGTAATGTAATTGATACCTCCTAAAAGTACAGAGACAACAAAAAGCACCAAACTCAATGTCCACAAGGTCATACCCGCACCTGAGCCCGCTGAGGCTTCAGGTAGAATACTCAAAGGAGGATAGGCAGTCCAGCCCCCAGAAAAAGGCCCCGTACTTAGGAACAAGGAGAAGAACATGACCAAACCAGCCAAAAGGAAAAACCAGTAGGACATCATATTCAATAATGGGGAAGCCATATCACGAGCTCCGACCATTAACGGAATAAGTAAGTTACTAAAGGTACCACTCAATCCTGCGGTCAATACAAAGAAGACAAGAATGGTACCGTGCATCGTCACCAATGCATAGTAAAATTCCTGGGATAATGACCCCATGCCTTCACCATTGATCTCAATCCATTTTCCTAATACAGGCTGTAACCATGCAAGGCTTTCCTCAGGGAAACCAAGCTGGAGGCGAAATATCAGGGACATCAAACCACCAATCACAGCCCAAAACATCCCCGTAATCAGGAACTGCTTAGCGATGATCTTGTGATCTTGACTAAAAACGTAAGTAGTGATAAAGCTAGACTGATACTTATCGCCATCATGATGCTCGTGAAAATGATCATCATAACCCAGCTCGTCAATCAGCTTTTCTTCTACCGTATTCGGTTGAATTACTGCGGTTGCCATTCGCTATTTAATTTTTTTTCTGTTTCAAAAGTTGTCCTAATGCAATTATTCACCTGCCGGAGCGGCCTCTTCTGCTGCCGGAGCAACAGTAGTGATCGCCTGGCCACCTGCTAGAACAGTAAATGCTGTCCTACGGTTTTGTTCACGGCCTTTTTCTGTACCATTATCCGCAATAGGATCATTTTGTCCGTAGCCATTAGCTACTAAACGACCTGCATCAATGCCGTTTGCCACTAGGTAGTCTTTTACTGCTTCTGCACGTTGCTGAGAAAGCAACATATTAGCGTCAGCATCACCTGTATTATCAGTGTGTCCGCCAAGGCCAATAACCAAGGCTGTATTTTCTTTCATAGCTTCGATAACATTGGCCATTTCGTAAGCCTTAGACATTTCTGTCAATTCAGCGGAACCAGTTTCGAAGGTAACATACTTGAGTACGAATGTACGATCTTCAGGAGTAGAAGCATTTAATGCACCATCCAAAAGGGTCGTAAATTCTTGCTTGCGGCTCTGTGACACAATAGAAGGCAATTTGCCATCAATTGGCCAAGGGTCATTCTCTGTCTGATGAATAGCCGTCATATAGTAAGACTGCTGCTGGTCTAACCAATCTTTGTATTCTTCTTCTGAAACGATCCGTACTAAACGGCGCATACTCCAGTGTCCGGTACCACAAAGCTCGGCACAAGCCAACTCATAGTTGAAGTTTTCCCAAAGCTGCTTCTCAGGATCATTTGGATCAGGCACCTGGTATTCAGCATATTTACGCAATTCCTGACGGTACTGTTCCGTCGTTTTCTCAGGCGTAAAAACAAAGTAAGTAGGCATCCCTGGTACAGCATCCATCTTTACCCGAAACTGAGGCAGGTAAAAATCGTGCAATACATCACGAGCTAAAATACGTACTCTCACTTTTTTACCGACAGGAAGAACAATCTCACCAGGGTGAATATCATCCAGGTTGGATTCGTCCGTCCAGTCTTGACCTACAGGGTTAGTACCAGAAGTAAGGCGGAAATCACGCGATCCCAATTTGCCGTCAGGTCCAGGGTAACGGAGCTGCCAAGCAAACTGATACCCCATTGCTTCGATCTCAATGACATCTTCATCGGTGCCTACATCGGCCATTACATCGTTCCATGCATCCAAGCCACCTACAACCAGAAAGGTCATTACTACGGCAGGAATTACAGTCCATACTACCTCTAAGGTATTGTTATGAGGAAGGAAAATCGCTTTTCCATCTTTCCGCTGACGATACTTATAAGAAAACCAGAACAAGGCAATATGAGTAATAAAGAATACAATACCCGTAACAATTACGGTAATATTGAACATCTTGTCTAAACTCTTGCCATGGGCCGAAGCCGATTCATGTGGGCCATAACCCAACATGTAATTCTTATAGTAATAAGCCGAAACAATGCAAAATACCAGGAAGAGAACCATAAAGATCAACAACCAGCGGCTGGTGGTGCGATTACTTCTTTCCTGACTATCTTCTTCGCCACGGATTTTAGAAGCCAGCTCGGTAACCTTACCGATCTGCACTGCTACTACCGCAATTAAGATGATACACAATATGGCTAATAAAGCAGTCATTTGCTATGATTATTTTAAAAAGTCAAAATTTGTTCCACAATTTACGCAGGTAAAACAAAGACTTAGTAGAAAAGCGCTCTACAACTCTTTATTTAGATTTGTTCTTGACAAACCTACGTATGGTGGTGTTCGCTTTCGTGAACAAATGGGTGATTCTCTGGAACCAGCTTCACTTTGGACAAGCGGGTCAAAACAACAAACAGGAAGAATGCCAGGAAGCCTAACATGGTTCCGATCTCTAACAAACCAGGGATGGTCATCCCCATCTGGAAAGAGCTGTGTCCATGTCCACTATCACCGTGGCCTTCAACAGCGTGTTCATCGCCGTGTCCAGCTGCTGTACCATGGTCATCTTCACCGTGCTCTGTTGCATGGGCTTCACTTGCGTGATCATCTCCCATACTTAAAGTAGCTGCGTCGTGATCATCACCTCCAGCATGATGCATTTCATGAATTTCATGAGCGGTATGCGCTACACCTGGCTTGATCATCTGGAAGTAATCGAACCAGTGTCCGAAGAAAACGATAAATGAAACAAAGAACAGTGTACCAAATTTCCGCTTGGTATCATTCCGCATAAGAATGAGGAATGGTAGAATAAAGTTAAGAATCAAATTACCCCAGTACAACACTGGATACTCGTGCATCCGTGTCAGGAAGTAAGTCGTTTCTTCACCGTTATTAGCGTACCAGATCAGCATGTACTGACTGAACCACATATAGGTCCAAAAAACACTGAATGCAAAAAGGTATTTACCTAAGTCATGAAAGTGCTCGCTGGTAACATTTTCGTAGTAACCTTTAGACTTCAACCAGATCAATAGCATAATGGTAAGCGCCATTGCTGCTACAAACAACGATACTGTTGCGTACCAAGCGTAAAGCGTACTGTACCAGTGAGCATCAACACTCATAACCCACTGCCAAATCATTGCCGCACTGGTAAAACCAGCGATAGGAAGGAAAATAGCAGAGATTTTCTTGATTTTCTTGTACTGAAGGTACTCTTCCGTTCCTACCTCGTCTTCTTCCTTTGAAAGTGTGCGGTAGCGGTAGGCAAAGTATGCCCAAGTACTTACAATCAATATGGTGCCTAAACTGTACCATGTATTATTAAGGAAGGAGCTCTTACCTTGAAGGATAGTATCACCAGCAACAGATGCATCATCTGCCCAATGGTAGATGTGGTTGAGGTCGAATACCACTCCTATCACCATGATTATCATCAGGATCAGGGCTGGTACCAGGAATACGGAGAAAGCTTCCCAGACTCGCTGAATCATCAGGTGCCAACCGGCATAAGCCGTGGTGAAAGCCGTCAATACAAAAATTGACACAAAACTGATTCCTAAGAAGAAAACGGAATTGTGTAGGAAATTAGACCAGGTCCGGGTGAGAAAACTATCGTCTCCCAAGGCGGTTAAGGCCAAGCAAATAGCACCTAGTGCCATAAATGCTCCTAGTACGGTCTTATGTTTGGCCTCAAACGTAAATTGGTTCATCGCGTATTATTTGTGCGTCTGCGAATTTTTTACTTGTCTGTCTCGTCCTTTAGGACGACTTGCTTAGTGCTGATCAGTATCATGCTCCCCTTCAGTGTGGGGTGCTTCCATATCGTGGCCCTCCACTCCTTCTTCCATCATCACCGGATGAGGGGTATAAGGTGTAACGGATGCTCCAGGTGTACCGAACGCAGCATTAAAAGTATTCTCATCTTCATTATAGGTTGCTCCTGCTGCTTTCGCCTGTAAAGAACGAATGTAGTGGATAACCTGCCAGCGTTCTTCGTAGCTGATTTTATCTTTGTAAGATCCCATCACATTTTTACCATACATAATCGCGTGGTAAAAACGGCCATTGCTAGAGGAAGAAAAATCTTCGCTAATCAGATTAGCAGGTGCTGCTAGGTATTTAGCATTTTTGTTTTGGTCGCCATCATAAAGATAGCCCAATCCATCTGCTTTTTCACCGTGGCAAATACCACAAAAAATATTGTAAAGCTCTTTTCCTCGTGCCAAACCATCAGCAGAAATCGGGAAAGGGTTTTCAATAATTTCAGCAATAGCCTGTGCTCTTGATTCTTCCGTATCTACGTAGTAGTAAGGTACAGAACCATTTGCAGGAATTGTTATATCAGTTACTCTTGCTTCCTCCATACCAGCATTGCTGTTCAGGAATTGCCCAGCGTAACCGCGAGGAACAGTACCAGTAACAGGAAGATTGGAACGCTTCAACAAAGCGTTGAGCGTGATCGTGCTCTCCTTGTCCCAGGTATTATAATAGTAGTAGTTAGACGTGTTTGCCTCCAAGGCCAAAGAATGCCCCATATCAGGCATATACTCTGAACCCGTGAATTCTCCATCCGCAGGTGCACATGCGTACATCAGCAAGGATACAGAAAAGGCAATGATGATCAGCTTAATATTATTCATCAGAAATTTCTTGCTAGCGTGGTTAATGATTATATCACCTTTGTGTTCACTTCCGAAGCTCCAGAAGTAGAAAAGAAACTGCGCAGTTTGTCTACATGAGACTCCGATGCGTCGTTTGTTTCAAAGGCAATGCAAAACTTATCATCCGTAATCCGATCATCCAATGTTGGGATCGTTTTCCCGGGTGCCATTCCACATACCGTATAAAAACTTACTACCATTCCGATAGAAGCAAAAAGTACGGTTAACTCGAAAGTAATCGGAATGAAAGCAGGTACCGACCAGTATGGCTTACCACCAAAAATGATCGGCCAATCGCGGGTAAATACCCAACTCATGAATAAGAATGCCGTAAGGGTACCAATAGCACCGTATATGAATCCCGCAATGTGAAGACGGCTTTCTGCCAACCCTAACACAGGATCCAAACCGTGCACTGGAAATGGAGTGTAAACATCCATGATTTCCAAGTGATCCTCTTTGGCTTGCTTGACCGCCTTGATGAGTACTTCCTCATCATCGTACAGGCCAAATAAAACTTCTTTATGCGTCGCGCTCATGATAAGCTAATTATTCTCGTTAATAATTTTTCCCGTCCTAATGGTGATCTGCGTGAGCATTTGCTTTCTTAGCATTCTCTCCAGCATATTGATCACCAGCAACCTTCAGAATACTCTTGATTTCCGCTACGGCAACTACCGGTGCTACTCGCACGAAAAGTAGATAAAGCGTAAAGAAGAGTCCTAAAGAACCAATGAATAAACCAATCTCTACCCATGTTGGTACATAGTAACTCCAGCTTGAAGGCAGGTAGTCACGGGCCAGGGTGGTAGCGATAATCACGAAGCGCTCAAACCACATCCCGATATTAATAAAGATCGACATGAAGAAGGTTACGAAAATGCTGCGACGCATCTTCTTGCTCCAGAACAACTGTGGCGATAATACGTTACAGGACATCATCCCTACGTAAGACCACCAATAAGGTCCAAGTACTCGATTATAGAACGCAAACTGCTCGTAGATGTAGCCAGAGTACCAAGCAATGAAAAGCTCTGTCAAGTAAGCAACACCCACAATGGTACCCGTAAGCAGGATAACCTTGTTCATACTTTCAATGTGGCCTATTGTAATATAGTCCTCCAGTTTCAGCACCTTCCGCGTCATGATCATCAACGTAAGTACCATAGCGAAACCAGAGAAAATTGCCCCTGCAACAAAGTAAGGAGGGAAAATCGTCGTGTGCCAACCAGGAATTACCGAAGTAGCGAAGTCAAAAGATACGATGGTGTGTACAGAAAGTACAAGCGGTGTCGCCAAACCAGCAAGTACAAGAGAAAGACTCTCCCACCGCTGCCAGTGCTTAGCAGATCCCGTCCAACCAAATGAAAGGAAGTTGTATACCTTGCGGCGCAATCCCTTAGCTCTGTCACGTACGGTTGCAAAATCAGGCACTAAACCAGTATACCAGAACAAAAGCGATACCGTGAAATAAGTGGAGATCGCAAAAACGTCCCACAATAGTGGTGAGTTAAAGTTCACCCATAATGGCCCTCTGGTATTGGGATACGGGAAAATAAAAATCCCTAACCAAATCCGTCCCATGTGAATCAGCGGAAATTGTCCCGCACAAATTACAGCAAAGATGGTCATGGCTTCCGCAGCCCGGTTTACCCCCGTCCGCCAACGCTGACGGAAAAGTAAAAGGATCGCTGAAATCAGTGTACCGGCGTGACCAATACCTACCCACCAAACGAAGTTGGTAATATCCCAACTCCAGCCGATAGTACGGTTAAGGTCCCAAGAACCAATACCTTCCCAGATCGTCCAGGCTACACAGAAAACGTAAAGGGCCAGCCCTGTCACCGCAACCAAAAATGCGATTACCCACGATGCCGTTGGGGTTCGCTCGGTTGGTGAGCAGAGATCCTCAGTAATCTGGTGATACGTTTTACCACCGTTTACTAAAGGCTCCCGAATGTGAGATACAACTGCGCTCATATCAATTTTTATTGACTCGTTTTTGAGTAACTGGATTTTCTTAAAGTTTTACTCGAGAAAATCCAGTCATGGGCTCAAAAATTTAGATTTATGCTTCTAATTCTTCTTTACTATTGTTTACGCGAGCTGCGTAGAATACACTTGGCTGAACGTTGATTTCCTCCAGTACCAAGTAATTCAGTGGGTTTTCGATGCGCTCTGCAACGTCTCCTTCCGGATTGTTACGATCACCGAAAACGATAGCTCCTGTAGGACAAGCCGTTTGGCAAGCCGTGCGTACATCATTATCAACCAGGTGGCGAGTTTCGCGCTTAGCTGATAATTTACCTTCCTGAATACGCTGCACACAGAAGCTACACTTCTCGATCACACCACGTGAACGAACGGTAACATCTGGGTTCAAGACCATCCGCGTGAGGTTATCTGCACCGTAAGGTAAATCTTCACCACTTACGGTAGGCTCATTGGCTGCGAACAAGTCAGCAGTAGTGTAATCCAACCAGTTGAAACGACGAACCTTAAACGGACAGTTGTTGGCACAGTAACGAGTACCGATACAACGGTTGTAGGTCATTTGGTTCAATCCCTCCGCGCTGTGGTTGGTTGCTGCTACCGGACAAACATTCTCACAAGGAGCGTTATCACAGTGCTGACACATCATTGGCTGATAAACAACCTTAGGGTTTTCGTAATCACCGTAGTAGTAACGGTCAATACGTAACCACGTCATTTCATGGTGACGGTGAACTTCGTGCTTTCCTACAACGGGTACGTTGTTTTCAGCAACACAAGCTACCTGACAAGCGCCACAACCAATACAAGCGTTGAGGTCAACGTGCATGGCCCAATGGTGGCCCTGGCTGTAAAGCGTTTCACTATATTCTTCGAAAGGATAAAGCGTCTGGTCGTTCAGGTGCTTAGCTTCTGCCCGACGTTCTGCGATATGCTCCTCTAAATCAGACAGTTCGTCCAATTTACCTTGATAGATAATTGAACGCTTGGTGAGGCCTCCCTGGAAACCTGCACCTAAAGTCATAACCGTCTTTTCATCCACATTTAGTGGCTCGCCGGTTGCTTCATCTTTAACAACTTCGCCATTTTCACGAGCGGTAACCCCCATCGTGTGGTGGTACTGCACACAAGCGAATTCGTCTTCTACTTCTACAACATCAGAAATCGTTGCGCTGGTAGAATAGTATTGCACGTTGCCGTCGCTATCAGTTTTCAACCATTCGAAAACGTTGGTGCCTACTTCATTACCCAAGGCACGGCCTACCATACCTGTAACGGTACGTCCGTAACCCAGTGCAAGTGCGGTAGTACCTGTTGGTTGACCGAACTGGCGTACACAGGTTGCTTTCATCTCTGTGCCGTCAACACCTAGCATTACCTGATCGGCTTTGCCTTTGAATTCCCATTCGTTAAGGCCTTTCATTGCTGACCAAGAGTTACCTCCATCCCAAGTAACAGGAATAGCGAGGTAGTTGCCCCATACACAACGCGTAATTGGGTCAGGCATCTCTTGCAACCAAGGATTGTTAGCGTATTCGCCACCACCCATGTTTACGGTCTCGTAGAAAGTAACTTCCATCTCTGAACTGGCAGGCTTACGCACTTTAGCAGCAGCAGCATTCACATCACCAGCAAAAACGACAGGAGCTTCTCCGCCGTGTGGCAAATCAATTACCCCGTCATGCAAGACAGCATCCCAGAAAGTCTGGAAGGTGAGGTAACGTGCCTGAGATTGGAAAACGGTGTTTTCCCAATTTCTCTTCAAGTACTCCAGATATGGCTGCTCTGCAGTGGTATCCAAAGCGGAGCTATTGGCCCAACGGAGTAAGCTTTCTTCTCCAGCACGCGTTCCGGCACGACCAACAGAAGCGAAGATCGGCGAGATAGTTGGCTGAATCAAAGAATATACCCCACTCTTAGGCTCGGCATCACCCCAGCTTTCAAGGTAGTGGTGGGTAGGTGCTACGTAATCACATAACACAGTAGTTTCGTTTGGCGTTCCGCTGGTACTGATTCTCAGTGGCACTTTTGCTAAAGCGGCACGGAAGGCAGCAGCGCCAGGGAAGTTGTAAGCAGGGTTAGCATCATCAAGCACAATCAGTGCGTCTACGGCACCACTCTGCATGTCTTTTACCAACTTCATCGCTGCACTGTCATCACCCTGACGGGTCATTAGCGAGCTAACGAAGTTCATGGTAGCGCCGTAATTGCTCAACATCTCGTTGATGCCGTTTACAAGCACCTGCTCTCCCATGTTGTTAGAGGCTGAAACAACAACACTCTTACCACGGGCAGCCAACAATTCTTTTGCAATGGCAACCATTTTCTTCTGCTTGTCAGCAGGAAGTTTAGGGCCATTTACAGCACTTTTTCCACTGCCTTTTGCAACTTCGTTATACAAAGCAACAATCGCAGCGCCAATTTCAGAAGGCTTCACCGGCACACGGTTATCTGCATTAGAACCAGAAAGGCTCATGTAGCTTTCTACCTGAATGTGGCGAGACATCTTAGGGTGCTTGGCATTCACCTTACGGCCTGCAGCGTACTGACGTGCAAACTCGATAGGAGAAACCCAACTCCCCAGAAAGTCACAATCGATAGCAACAATGACATCTGCTTTGTCAAAATTGTACTCAGGAATAGCCCGAGTACCAAAGCTAGCTTCATTTGCCTGCAATAAAGCAGAAGAAGAAACCGGATCATACATGACTACTTCCGTATTAGGGTAAGTAGAAGTAAAGTCTGCAATCGCTTGCTTGGTGGTAGGACTGAGGATAGTATTCGCCACGATGCGGACCCGAGAACCTGGCTCTAATCTGCCGGAAATCGTTTTGTCAAAATCTTCCCAGCTCATCGCATCAGAAAACTGACCATCCACAATGGAACGGGGAGCATCAAAGCGACTGGTATCGTACAAGCCTAAAACACTGGCCTGAGCACGAGCACTGGTACCTCCATGAGTAACAGGAGATAAAGCATTTCCTTCAATTTTGATAGGACGCCCTTCACGGGTTTTCACCAGAATAGGACAATAGTCTCCACCCTGAACGAAAGAAGAAGCGTAGTAAGTAGCGACACCCGGTACGATACTATCCGGCTTAACAACGTAAGGGATAGCCTTACGAACAGGAATGTCACACGCTGCAATAGTCGCAGCACCAATACCAAAACCGAGGTATTTCAAAAAGTCACGGCGGTTTGATTCCAGGCGGGTTTCTACTCCACCTTCCGCTGCCAACTCTGCAAATTCAGACTTTTCCGACTGGGCCAACTCCTGATTGTTATTGAGTTGTTCTGTTCCTATCCAGACGTTATTCTTATGATTCTTCATTATGCTGATTTGTCTGTCTCTTGATTGCTGTTCTTAATAATGGCATTTCTGGCACTCCAGACCACCGATGTCTTCCACGGTAACTTTGTCCCGTGTTCCGGCCTGAATTTCCTCGTGGTAATTTTCGTACGCTTGGTAGTACTCGTTACCCGCAAACTGCACTTCCGTCTGGCGGTGACAGTTGATACACCAACCCATAGATAAAGGTGACCACTGGTAAACCTTTTCCATCTCTTGTACAGGGCCGTGACAAGTCTGACACTCTACCTTACCTACCGACACGTGCTGTGCATGGTTGAAGTAAGCGTGATCAGGCAAGTTGTGAATACGTACCCAGTTAATAGGACCAGCAATTTTATCATCATCCAAATCTTCGCTGGTCAAGGCACTAACGATACCTTCCCACTGCTCTTCGATTTGGTCTTCTCCTTCATCATCCATGCCACCGGTC
Source organism: Lewinella sp. (assembly GCF_050633125.1). Lineage (NCBI taxonomy): Bacteria > Pseudomonadati > Bacteroidota > Saprospiria > Saprospirales > Lewinellaceae > Lewinella > Lewinella sp. The sequence goes on along the minus strand of NZ_JBOEFX010000085.1, from coordinate 20,216 downwards.
TCCTGCACATACTGATCAGCGATCCACTTTTTGTAGATTGTCTCGATCTCGCTGCGCTCCAATTGGTCATAGTTCTCGATATAACTATCTGATCTCGGATCATAACCTATAGAAGCATAGATTTTAGTCAACTCGGCAGTTCCATATTTAGAACCATTCTTAATGGCTCTGTGACAATTCATACAGGTATTGGCTGCAGGAATGACAGAATGCTTAGAACGGCGAGCACCATCGTGACAAAACTGACAATCAATCTCCTGAATACCCGCGTGGGTTTCATGCGAGAACTTGATAGGCTGTGTTGGTTCGTACCCTTGCTGGCGCCCCAAGGCAATGGCGTTATTTACCGTAGTATAACCACCAAGTACTACCAGTGCAAAAATCACGAAAGCGATAACACCTCGGCTCGTCAATACTTCCATCAGCGTGCGACGCTGTACTGCTGCACCTGTTTCCTTTACCTTAATCATATAGTTAAGGTTAGAAACTACCCGTGCTAGCACGACTGCCAACAAGCCGAGCAATGCTGCCAGACCGACGAACATCCAGGTATTGTCAGTTTCTACTTCAGCTACTGCTGGACCTTCATTTGGATCAACCTTCGGTCCATAAGAACCATCATAAACTCCCTGGATATAAGCCAATGTATTGGCGATATCATCATCAGAAAGATTGAGGAAAGGGTTCATTACGGTAGGGCCCCATTCTGCCCACAACTGAGTTGCGTATTCGTTTTCCCCGCCGTCGATCATCGCCTGCGAGTTACGAATCCAAGAATATAGTGCTTCATCGCCGCCATGATCGACCCAACGTTCTGCCGCTCCGCCTAGGGCAGGACCAGTAAGTTTGGTTTTCATATCGCCAGCGTGGCAAGCCGCACAATTGTTACGGAATATCGTTTTACCTGCATCGAGGTCTTGACCAAACATGCCGAGGCTGCTCAGTACGAAACCAAGAAGGAGTAAAAAGCGGTGTGTCAAAGACTTATACGTCATCGGTAGTGACCTTTATTACTTTTTCTATTCAAACACAAAAATTCCAGCTGCCTGAAATCGGGGCAAAGATAATTTTGTGACATTTCTTTAACAAACTAATTGCAAAACAACTGCTCTATTTAGATAAATTCTAAACAACAGGCCTGGTTTGGCCATTCCACAGAATTTTCGGGCAGACGACCGTTGTCATCTATAATATTTGCAAAAAGATCATTTAATTCGCTGACTAACAAGCCTCTCCTGATATCAAACCGCAATTGCAGCTTTGATGCCTGGATGAGGATCATAGTTTTTCAACTGGATATCATCATAGGAGAAGTCAAAAATATTTTTGATCTCCGGATTCAATTTCAACTCAGGTAAAGGACGAATTGCTCTGCTTAACTGCAATTTCGTCTGTTCAAGGTGATTATTATATAGGTGTGCATCTCCAAAAGTGTGGACAAAGTCCCCGACCTCCAAATCACATACCTGTGCAAACATGTGCGTCAACAAAGCATAGCTGGCGATATTAAAAGGTACCCCCAAGAAAACATCTGCTGATCGCTGGTACAGCTGGCAGGACAAACGGCCTTCTGCCACATAAAACTGAAACAAGGAATGACAAGGTGGTAAACCCGCTTTGACCATACCGGGAATATCCGGCGGGTTCCAAGCTGAGACAAGGTGTCGACGTGAATTGGGGTTGCGCTTGATCGCTGCAATAACCTCCGTTATCTGATCTACGCCACCAAAATCGCGCCACTGCTTGCCATATACCGGACCTAACTCGCCCCACGTAGCCGCGAAAGCATCATCTTCTTTCACTTTACTCACAAATTCTTTCAGTGCCGTCTTCCATTCCAAACTATGCCGACTGTATTTGTCTGCTAATCCGTTTTCTGAAAGGTAATGCTGAAAAGGCCATTCATTCCAAATATTGACACCATTACGTACGAGGTATGCAATATTGGTATCCCCCTGGAGGAACCAGAGCAATTCGTGGACAATACTTTTGAAATGAACCTTCTTGGTGGTGAGGAGAGGAAAGCCTTCGCTGAGATTGCAACGAAACTGATAACCAAAAACACTCCTAGTACCGGTACCAGTGCGATCACCTTTATCGGTACCATTCTCTAAAATATGCTGGAGTAGTTGGTGGTATGCTCTCATGAAAAACTAACAGCTGTTTTGCTGTTTTGTGCATCGGCGAAGGTAGGTATAATTTTGCTTTTCTGTGACACAAGTTTTCCACAACTAATTCAGCCGAGGTCAAATTGTGAATTCCCCCTGGCTGGTTTGGGCTTTATAAGCCCTTATATTCCCTCGTATGGTTCAAAAAAACCTTTGTCTCCTTGGCGGTTTAAATCATCCATTGAAATAACCCCGGTAAATCGACTGCACCAGGTTATCCAAGGCTTCTTCGGCCAAGTCTTCATCACTGGTGTGCTCTTCTTTAAAAGAGTTTCTTTTAAAACGATCAGGAATCGCCCGTTCATCACCGCTCAAACGGTAATATTCTATGGTAGAGGTCACCTCCTCACGGTAGCGTTCACTAAAAATATGGCAATTGGCCGTACTCCGACGCACATCCACTCTCACTTCCCAGCTACCAATTTTAGTACTGGTTACGGTCTCCACCGTTCCCGTAACATCTGCGTAAACGGGCTCTTCAAATTCATTACCAGAGGTATCGGTCTGCACTAGATAATCGATAATGAGGCGTTCCTCGAAATCCTTTTTGCTACTGGATTCGCGGGAATTTGCTTCAAATTCTCCAAAATTAATATCTATTGCACAATCGCCACCAGTGGCAATAAAGACCTCTTCTACATCAATAAACAGGCCCCCTTTCCTATTCAAATCCATGAAAGCCTGCTCTACTTTCATCCTCAAACCAATATTGAAGCCACCATTTATGGCCACCTTATAATAGATGGTTCCTGCTTGCTGAGCTTCTGATAAATAATTTTGCAAACTGTCTACTTCTTCAAAATGATCTTTCTGGTAACGAATTACTCTCCTTAAATTGAAGTATGCATTTTGTCCTACCCTTGGATTATCCTCTGCCAAACTCTGTTTTAGCTGGTTTTTTCCTAAGGCCAAATAATGATAATAAAGCTCTTCCTCCAACGCCAGAGCATCCTTCCACCATTGCGCTTGTTCCTCTAGATATACATCTGGAAGATGTGCACGGGCTTTTGTCAAATATTTGTCCATGCTGGCCACGGCATCCAGTGCTTTTTCCCATTGTGCAGGTTCCGATTCACCACTCAAGGTTGCAAATTGTTCCTGTTGGGCGGTGATCAACGCCTCAAGGGATTGCTCCAACAAGACCAGCGTTTTCTCTTCTTGGGGCTTTTGTCCCAATCGTCGATCAGCAGCATTGAAAGCCTTCTCGTACTCCCCTGCCTGGAAAAGTTCTTCAATTGATTGGCAACCGACTAATACCATTAAAACTAATATCCAGCCCAAGGAGGTCACGCGTATCTGTTCCATAATTGAAATTTTATTCTTGATACCTGCCCGTTCCGCACAGATTAGACTTGTTCTTTGCCCAAACCAGCTAGGGTAAATTCGTGAATTCACCCTAACTAGCCTTCCCCCTTATAATCCCTAATATTTCCTCATATGGTTCAAAAACATTTGGTGTTCTTGGTGATTCAATTCCCGCTCATCACTCCTACCCCGCCAAATGCAACCCTAATATTTGAATCTCCCGCTGCTAATATTTTAGACACCAGGTAAAATGGCTCATCAGTAGCTACCTTCACCTCCTTATCAAGCAGGCTTTCTAAATGGAGACGATCATTCTTCCGGCCACTCCCGTCATCCTTCCAGCTGGCGAGCACAGGCCCCTCTGGTGATCCAGACCTTAGCTCAAAACTATAATTCAAAGGCGAAGAATCGCTGACAAACAGGTCCAAGCCAACCTTCTCCACGCTCGTCAAATCAAAACCAGGTATTTTTAGCCATCCATCTTGCGGCAACAGTTCCCATACTTCTATTTCTTTCCAATCACCTTTGCGGAAACCTTCGCCCTGATCCCATTCATTAACGTTGAAGTAGTTGTCACGCAGTACTTTGGCGACGCTCGTCGTCAATGGTTTGATGCCCTCCTGTGGCACATCTGTATAGGTGGCCCACAATTGCAGCGTTGATTCCCAAGAGGTAGGGTTCCCACCAATAATAGTACCATTGGCTGGCAAGGAAGCCACCGTAGAGGCTGGGGCATCTACGGACATAATCCACTCAACGATCAGTGCTGCCTCCGAAGGAGAAATCGTAGGATGCGGCGCCATAGCCGCTTCTCCCCATACACCTCCTCCCCCTCTGATGATCTTTTCGCTCAGGTAGGCTGTTGCTGTTTGTTCGTCTCGGTAGCGATTTGCTATTTGCTGATAGCTTGGACCAATTGATTTTTCTCGTTCTTTATGACAGGAAGCACAATCCAGGCTCGCAATAATGCTCTCTCCTACCTTATCGCCCAAGCCTTGTAAGTGGCCACCGGCAATTTTGACGTCCTGGGTATATTTGGTTTGTACCATCAGGTTCTCGTTGATCACCGTATCGTCATCGGCAACAGCTACTCGGTAAGTAATCGGCTCTCCTTTAAAATAGATATCCTGATTACCTTCTACAAAAACCTCTACAGTAGGCGCTTCATTACCAGCGTAGACCAGCAGGGTTTCGCTTTTGCGCAATGCTCTCTCCGCATCTTTTACCCGGCAGCTAACCTGATAATTCCCCTCCTCTTCAAGCGTTAGTGCCAAACGGGGCTCCGTCGTTTCGTAAACCTCGTACCCTACCTGCCACTCATAACTCAATGACTGCCCCTCTGGATCAGAAACCAGCAACTCCGCCTCTAAAGCAAAAGGAAGCTTTCCTGATAATTTATTGACAAAGATGGAATCTATCTGTGGTGGGCGATTACCCGCATAGAAATCAATTCTTGAAATCCCAGCATCTGGATTTCTCGAAAACCATCCACTGCCATACTCCAACAGGTAAATTCGGCCATCTGGGCCCACTTCCATGTCTATGATATTATTAAATGTTTCTTCTGGTAGAAATGGCTCCAATTTATCAAGGCTGCCATCTTCGTGCATACTGGTTAGGAGTATCCAATTCCGAATCCAGTCGTAGATAAAGAGTTTCCCCTTGTAATAATCAGGATAGCGAGTAGCTTCTGGATACAAATCGGGATAATACACCGGCCCTGCCATCGCATTGCGCCCACCACTCCCTACGGCAGGAAACTCATCAGATTCTGCGTAAGGATACCATATAAAGGCAGGCTGCGCGGGCGGCAATTCCTGCAAACCCGTATTGTTTCGAGAATCATTGATGGGTGCTTTCGGATCATAAGCGACACCTGTGACTCCATTATGATAATTGTATTGGTGGTAAGCATAGTTATTCCCCACAAACAGGGGCCAGCCAAAGAACCCAGCCGCTTTTGCCTGGTTTACTTCATCATACCCACGCGGCCCTCTGGTCTCTGTATTGTCTATGCGGGCATCCGGGCCTACTTCCCCCCAGTAGAGATTGCCATTCTTGGCATCTACCGAAATTCGGTAAGGGTTTCGATTACCCATCACGTAAATTTCCGGACGTGTTTTCGGGGTTCCTTCCGGAAAGAGATTACCTGAGGGAATGATATAGCTACCATCGGCTTGAACCTCAATCCGCAGGATTTTGCCTCGTAGGTCATTGGTATTCCCAGAGCTTCTTCGCGCATCATAGGGCTCGTGCCCTGGGCGTTCATCCAGCGGAGCGTAGCCTTTGTTGACAAATCGCTGGCCGCTTTCATCAAAAGGGGTAGAATTATCTCCCGTAGAGAGAAATAAGTATTTGCCATCACCACTAAAAGCGATAGAACCACCTGTGTGGCAGCAAATATTGCGGTCAGAGGATACCTCCAATATCATTTTTTCAGTGGCAAAATCAAGACTATCGCCACGAAAGGTAAAGCGGGAAAGTCGATTGACCGAAACATCCGCTGGACTATAATACATAAAGACGTGCCCCGTTTCCGCAAAATCCGGCGAAGCTTGGATGCCCATGAGGCCTTCTTCTGCGTTCACACCCTCTACTTCTGCTTTGAAATAAACATCCAATTCACCTATTGGCCGCAGTTGATTTGTTTTGGCTGAATAGTGTAGGATGCCACCACGTCGCTCAACGATCAACATATCCAGGTTGGGCAGGATGGTAAATTCTGTAGGTTCGGTCAACTGGCCTTCGATGAGCATAGTACGCTCTACCCTATTGTCTTCAGGACGTCGCTGTGCCGTAATATTTCCTTGCTGATAGGGCTTGTTTTTACCAATGGCGTACTGAATACCACCCAATAAGTGCTGTAAGAAATCTTCTTCTTCATAGCTCTCATCAGTATGGCCCAGCGCCGTATACCAGGCACGGCCACCATCGTATTCATGGTACCAGGCGATGGGGTGTTCCTTACCGTTCTCGCCCCCTGAATAGGTTGTTTCGTCCAGGTTCAGTAAGACGTTTATTTTTGGATACAGGTTTTTGAAATTGTACCACTCGTCTGTCCGCACCCAATCTTCCGGCAGGTGACGAGTAGAGGCATGCGTACTGTCCACACATGTGATATGAGCCTCTTGTATTTTTGGATGGCTGGCAAACTGAGCGCCCACCAAGCGGTTGAACCACCCCCAATGGTACTCGGTATCCGTAGCAGCATGAATGCCCACGAACCCGCGGCCAGCCTGGATATATCGTTGAAAGTCGGCCTCCTGGTTGTCATCCAGTACATCACCTGTCGTGCTTAGAAAAATAACTGCTGCATATTGCTGCAAGTTCTCTTCGTTGATCAGCGCTGCATCTTCGGTGGTATCCACCAGAAAACCGTTTTGTTCGCCAAGTTGACGAATAGCCTCTTGGCCTTTGGGAATAGAGGCGTGGCGATAACCCGCCGTTTTGGAAAAAATCAACACGCGTGGTGGTTCACTCGGAGCATCGCAGGAATAAAAAAACAACACAGCTAAAAACAAGATGAAACTGCTTCCTTTTAGGAGCGATGGAAAGACCCTTTTCATGAAGATGGCGATTGATGATGTAGGATTGTGTGGCCTAAATTTAAGGTAAGTTTTTGGGATTGTAATTATTGTACAGAATGGTTTTCATTACGATCCGTAATACAATTGAACATTTTTAGTTAAATTTTAGAATTCCTTTCGCAAATTGATTTTAAGATTGCATCTTTAAAAACGTTTAATACAATTTTCTCTCTACTAAAATCTTAGCGCATGAAATCTCTCCTCCTCAACACAAAAGTTGCCCCCCTCTTATTTTACCTATTCTTTATACTAGCATTCACCCTCCAAGCCCAACAAGAGTTTGTCTGCGGCAATGAACTTGATCCTCAAACTACCCCACAAGGGTTTTCTCCAACGGAGGATTGTTTCACATCTGTAGCTCCTGCAATTATCGAACAATACAAACCTGACCTGAACACCCCCGTTAAGCAAATCAGAGTGAAGCTTTGGGTAATGGAAAAAGCTTTGAATGATCCACAAAATTTCTCTGACACACCGCAAGACAGAGCTTATTTTCAAGGGTTGATTGACATTGTGAATAATTTACTGACAGACATCAGACCACCTCTACTAGGTTCCCCTGTATCCGTGGGGTATCCAGGCGATCCATCTGGACTTTCTCACATTGCTGATTCCCGTATTCAGTTAGCTTATGACCCTGCAACAGATATTGAATTCGTGATTGATTCAGATGGATGGAATAACGGAGGATTTTACAATAGCCCCTACCTTAGTGACACTTATGTTGACAACAAGGACTGTGTTTTTGATATCTTTTTCATCAAAAACTTCACCGTAAGCGGTTTTGGGCCAAGCCATTACAATATTCATTATGGTTTTTGGAATGACGTTCAAGCCCTAGGCCCTAATCAACCCATTACTGATATACAATATCGTCATGCATACAACCTTTTACATGAATTAGGTCATACCTTAAATTTAGGACACTCATGGATTGAGTCTGAATTTATTCGGTTTCCAGATCTACAATGTCCTCACTGTGCTAATGGCAATTCAGCCTGCGCAGCTTCTTGTCCAACACCTTGGTGTAGACCTGATCAAGACGCCAATTGCTATAATAATGTAATGAGTTATGCTAAAGAAGCAAAGCGTAATTTCACGCCCTTGCAAATTGCCAGAATGCACCAAATGCTCCTTCGAGGCAGTCACACCCAATACCTGGTTCACGAACTTGACCACAATCAGGACATTATAATAAATGGCCAGCAAACCTGGGATATTGCACGACTGGTAGAGGGGGATATTACCATTCCCTCTGGGGCAGAACTCACTATTTCATGCAAGGTACTCATGGCTCCCAATAGTAGCATATTTGTCAAAAAAGGAGGTCGATTAAATATTGACAATGGCCATATTACCGTTACGTCCCCTTCATGCGGAAGATACTGGGAAGGTATTATTGTAGAAGGTAATCCTGCTGCTTCCCAAAGCGGAACCCAGCAGGGATGGCTCGTTCTTGAAAACGATGCGCTGGTAGAATATGCACGAACGGGTGCCTCTATTCAAGGTGGAGGAGTTATCCGCATGACAGACAGTGAAATCAAGGATTGCCGATACGGGGTTGCCTTTTTCCCTTACCAACACCCTATCCCTATATTGCACTGGATTAATAGTAGCACTTTTGAGAACAGTACTTTCTCTATAACAAATGACCATAATGATGGTGTAGAAACATTTAACTCTTTAAATGGAGTGTCAGGTATAGAATATATCAATTGCCAGTTTCTGGATCAAAGAACACCTACTACTACTTTTCCTAGTCACTTTGGTTATTTCCAAAGTAGAGGCATTCAAAGTTTTAACAGCCATTTTGAAGTTACTGGCAATCAAACCCTGTTTAGCAATTTATGGCTAGGGGTGGAAGCTGGAAACAGTAGCTCTATCAGAAACTTTGTTGTTGAAGAAGCCACTTTCACGAATTGCTTCGGTGGCATTGTCAATCGGGCCGTCAATTTTGCTGTTATGCGGGGGAATACCTTTGAGATCGGAGGATACGAGACAACCCCCGTATTTTATAACAATACCCCTCCTGGAACCACCGCCTGGAATGGGTTTGGCATTAGTATGCAGAGTGCTACTGATTTCAAACTCTCAAAAAACAACTTTAAAGCATTGCCACTTAACCAGCAGGGTGATATGCCCACGACGCTCGGTGTTTTTGTCAATGACCTTGGTGCAGGAGACCATCGGATTCAAAATAATGTTTTTGAAAACCTAACCTATAGTAATTACGCGCTCGGTGCCAATACATACACCAATTTCAGCCCCACAGCCCCTGGTGGATTACAATACCTTTGCAATACAAATTCAGGAAGCTTAGTCGCAGATTTTTACGATTTTTACGTGGCCGACCAAAGTCGAATAGCAATTTCCCAAGGCTACTCCTCTAGGCCTGCCGGCAACACTTTCCGAACATCAGGACAAACCTCTGGCTATAGTTTCCGAAACGCCCCACCTGCTATTCGATATTATTCTTACCAATCAAATTCATCTGAATATCCTGTTAGTGTAGTTAATGTTAACAGGTTTACCACACAGTTTTTGAATTCCTGCGAATTAGATGACGATGGTTTCACTTCCGAAACAGATAAGGAAACCTATGCCAATAATTTCGAAAATAGTCGAGGCCAATTTTTACAATTTTTAGGAGGAGGAGGCACTTTTAATCCTTCCTCTACTCAACAGGGTGACGCCATTACCCAAGCCTATGGCGATTTTCAGTCTCAAGGCCAACGTCTGGTAAGAGCAGCGATGCGCACCGGCGAAAATGTATCCGAAACAGAGGTGATTAGCTATTTCAATGACTTAGGGGGAAGAACGGCAAACTACGGCGTGGCCGACTGGCACTTTGAGAACGATAACTTCACTACTGCCCAAGCTATTATCAATGGTTACACTCCCGACTTATCGGACACTCATCTGCAAAATGAATACGCAGGAATCCTGAGTATCAAACAAATTCAAACAGCTGCCGCCTCGCTGGGTAGAGATTGGAACAATCTGCTTCCTAATGAGGTCATAAACATCGCATTACTGGCTGACAATGGCAAAGGTATTCCCAGAACACAATCAAGACAAGTCCTCAATCAGTTTTATGGCTATCATTACTTGCATCTACCTCCTTTTGCAGGGGCCAGCACGCAAGCTTTAATCCAAGATGATGACGATTTTTGGCAGGTTAATCCAGCAATGGACATCGCTGTTAAAACGACTACAATTGAAGGCCTAGAATCAAAAACCTCTTTAAACATTAGCCCAAACCCCGCCAGTGGGCGCGTTCAATTTGATATTGAATGGACTGACAAAGCGGTTACTTACGTCGATTTACTCGTAGTAGACTTGAATGGAAGAGAGATTTATAATAAACGACTAGTGCCCGGACAAAGTACGACACAATGGTATCCTGACAACCTGGAAGGTGTCTACTACGTTTATCTTCGCGCACCAGGTTTACTGAAACATCCCCAAAAGCTACTGCTTTTCCGCTAAACAATCAACCGCATACTCCTTCGCCATCCCTAAGGAGTATGCGGCTTTTAATAAAAAACTATCCATGCGATCCTTATTAATCCTGGTTATACTTACCGTTTTCACCAACCCCGCCCACACCCAATCCACCTTTTCCAAGCGCTACGATTTTGGCTTAAACTCCGTAGTTATAACGGGCATTGAACAAGTGAGTGATTCTACTTACCTACTGACCGGGGTAGTTACAGACACTATTGCACCTTACCTGGGAGCCACTGTTTCTGTACTCATTGATGAGGCCGGTAATGAACTGACACATAATATCGTTCGTAACCCGCTCCGTCACGTTGAAGCATGGGCTAAAGAAACACGTATTGATGACCGCATGTATAAGCTTGGCTATAACGTAGAACCCGGAGTTTCTGTTCGTGCACTCCTAATCAGCTATGCAGTAGACGGGGAACCTTTGTGGCAAATAGAACAACCAGACTTTCGTGATACCGCTGATTTCTTCAGGTATAATGATTTAATCAGCATCAATAATAAGCTATACATAGTCGGAAACAATTCTTACATCGGAGAAGGTGACAACTGGTGGGGTGCTGTTTTAGCCATTTATGACACAGAAGGCCAGCTAGTGGGGGGCTACGTTTATGAGGACCCTCTTTTGCGAACGGGGGCACTAACCATCAAACAACAAGACAGCAACACCTTGTTAATGGGTGGTATGGTAGACAACTACAACCGTACCTGGAACAACTACATAGTACGGAGCAAACTCTGGGCGGTAGATACCTTGGGCAATTTGCTCTGGACTTGGCAATCAGATGAAAACGAACTGCAACAGGGCATTCAGGACATGACCTTGGCGCCCGACGGCGGGCTGGTGATCGCCACCGCCATCGGCGAAGAGTTTCCGATCAACGATGAAGATGGCATCATTTACTGGGATCACTGCATCCTGAAACTCAATGTCAACCAGGAGGAAGAATGGCGCACCTTGATTGGTAGTCAGGTGCCCTATGCTAACAACTATTATCATCGCATCATCGGGCTAGCAGACAACAGCGGCTACGTAGCTGCTGGCTTTGGTTTGCAGTACTACCCCGATGCCGACCCTCTAACTGGCAATGTCTGGGACTACGGAGGGCTGGTCTCCAAGGTAGCCGCCAATGGCGATAGCCTCTGGGCACGCATCATCATTGATCCTACGGTAGACAGTCTTTCAGAGTACCACGATTGCTGGGACTTACTAGAAACCTCGGATGGTGGCTTTTTTGTGGTTGGCGAAGCTTATACCCCCCACCCTACTTTAGCCAGTCAACAAGGCTGGCTGCTCAAGCTCGATGAATGGGGCTGCCTGGTGCCCGGCTGCGAACTGGTAAGCGCCGTCACGGAGCCAGATGGGCCTCGGTTCAAGCTCCTGCTCTATCCCAATCCGGTACGCGACCAACTCTCCGTTTATCTGGGGCCAGGTGAGTTGCCCGCTGGTAGTATCTGGACGATCTACAACACCGCAGGTCAGTTGCTCGATCAGCACCCTGCTCGGATGGCCGATGCTACTTACCTCTTGCCCGTGGTCGGCTGGCAAGCGGGTAATTATTGGTTACAGTTGCGCGGCCCCGCTGGTGAGCTGCTGGCGAAGGAGCAGTTTGTGGTGGTGAGGTGATTTTTCTGCCTCAATACAACACCAGCACATCGCCATTTTGCTGCTGCGTACTACCGTCTACCACTTGCAAAGTCATGGTATAAACATAAATGCCCGCCGGGGCTACTTTCCCCGCAATGGTACCATCCCAAAGGCCGGGTGATGAATTAAGTGGCTGATCATAAGCCTCGTAAACCAAACCGCCCCAGCGATCGAAGATGCGAATCTCTCGAATACCGGAATAACAGGGCTTGGTAAATACCTGAAAGCGATCGTTTACCCCGTCCCGGTTGGGACTAAAAACGTTGGGAACGAAAACGTTTATACACGGCAACACCTCTACTTCAAACAGAATGCTATCGGTACAGCCTGAGGGCTGATCGATCCCTGTAAGCGTATAGGTGCCACTTTGCAGGGGTTGAAAGATGGGGTTGGGGCAATCACTACAAGAAAAAGCTGCTGGTGGCGACCAGGAAAACCCAGGATCAGTACTCAAACTGCTCGTTGCTTGCAGCGGTATGGTTTCTCCCAACTCCAGTGTCAGGTCGCTCACATTGAGTTGCACCTCGATACCTGCGGTTTCGATATTGGTGATGACCACACTATCACAGCCCGCTGTAGTCAAAAGGCTATCTACGTACATACCAGCCTCGGTATAAATGCTTGGCCCTACTAAGAGGCTATCACCAAAACACAAAAAGACATCATTGACAATGGTTTGTGGCTCCTGACTGACAATACGGTAAGGCTGCACCGTCGGACAAGGCCCTGTCATATCAATGGTATCAACAAAATTGATGCTATTGAAATACACTTGTCCATCTATCGTCACGCTATCTCCTGCACAAAAGATAAAATTGATGGTTGGTAAGACAGGATTTTCGCCCGTAAGGGTAGTAATGACGGTACTATCATTGCAAGAGTTAAACAAAGGAATCTGATCTTCGTAGGTACCCGCAGCGTTGTAGGTATTCCCTCCTACTGTAATATTACCGCCAGGAAGGTCACACAAATCAAATACCTGCTCCGTCAAAGGATTACAAAGGCGTAGACTAAAATCGTCGATCACCAGATCATTGCCACAACCGCCGGGAGCATTGTTGGTTACCACAATCTGAACACTTGTCTGCATCTGCCCGGTAAGAAAGGTGATCCCGTATTCGTTCCATTCCAGCGACGCACTCACCGGAATACTCCCCGTCGTTACGGTTTCCAATGTTGCTCCTGTACCTGGATCAACAAGGGTAAAACGAAGATCTGGTTCGCGGCTACCGCCACCACAAGCAGAGGGCACTACAATATTGGCAACGAAGCAGCTAAAAACATAAGTCGTATTGGGGCACAGTTCATCAAGCGTCGTCTGAAAAAAAACGCCTGCGTCAGCCGAAGCATCAAAGAGCAGCATGTACCCATCCGTATCATCGGGCGTATGATCGGGGGCGCTGTGCCAAAGGGTACCATTTTGTCCACTGTCATTGGTGACATAATAACGACCGCCAGCACCTAAGCCAAAGGTGTAAGTCGTTGATCCAGCAGGGAGTTCCGGGCCAGGATTAGGCCCACTACCAAAATCTTCAGAAAAGATGATCGCGCCAAAACTACCATCACAAACTTGGGCATGACCAACAATTGGGGCAAGTATACCAATCAGAAAAAGGAAGATTGGACCACTGAATTCCAAAAGAAAAAAAGAACTAACTGAGCGCATAAAAAGAGGATTAAGAGCGCAAAAATAACGCTCCTTATCAGTCGCTTAACATTTTCACTTTCGATTGACCACAAAAATTGTCAGAGAAGGGTTTCTTTTAACAGAAATTACTGAAGTAAGTCCAACTCACGACCCCACCCTAACAACCTGCTCTTTTTCAAGCAATTGCATCAAATCTTCTTCCGTAAAATAGTGATAATCAACACTCAAGTAGCGCGCTATTTCCGAATCCCCCCTTTGCATAGAATAATCCTCTCGAGTGACCAACCCAGCAGCATCGTAAGATCGAGTGACCACCATATTTTTGCCGCCATACTCCTTCCATCGCCGTTCAACAATACGGTTTTGATCATCATAAACGAGCACCATATTTTCATTCACCTGCCTTTGGTTCAGGTATGTAATTCGCAAATCCGTCGGCCATTCGTAACGATCATAACTTATTCTGACCTTGGCCTTTGTAGCAACTCCTTGACTTTGCACGCGAATAATATCATACAAGTTACTGGGCGTACCTATCTGCACCTTGGTGAAGCGCCAGTCCTGCTCACTTTCCATTAAATATTCCAGAGAATGATTGTAGACATACTGCATCCACTTATCGCTTACAGGGGCATCCAAGCTGCCATCAGGCGCTATATCTATCACACCGTTTGCCGATTTTGTGTTAGCATCTAATCCTGTAACCTCCAAATGAGAAAGGACATTTTCTTCAAATTGCAAATTATCCAGATAACGGATCGCTAAGCCCCACATGTTTTCAGAAGGAACGGAATACGTATTGTCTTCCCCCACAGAGTGTACCCTTTCCGTATCGCCCGCCCCCATAATGATGATCGCGTCTGCCCCCATCTCCTCTGCCTTTGTTTTCAACCTATCAAGCAGCGACTTCAAGTTGGTATTGTAGCTGGTGCGCGCCTCCTTGAGCATCCCCAGGCGCAAATAATCTTTTTCGGGCATGCTTTCGCCAGCGAAAAACAATTCCAATTCTTTGTCTTGTTTAGCCAGCGGCACTTCCGTCAGTTGTCCCTCAAGTTGGTTCTCGTAAGGGCGATAAACATAGCAGGAAGTGCAGGCAAGCGTTAGTAATAAGAGTAGAGCAACGTTGCGCATAATATTCATTTTGAGAGTTATAAATCAATTAAACTCCCCTAAAATCGACAATTAAATTGTACCAAAAGCTATTACAGCCAGCTATTTAACAGCACTTTAACGCTTTGCGAAATATATTTTGAAAGAGATGAAATTTTAACGTTTTTTGGGGCCATGCCGGCAGTGGTGTTGCTCCGCAAACACCGCTGCGGCACCAGGCTATCCGGTCGCTATCGCTTCCTACTATCCTTTGGCCTGCTCGTCCCTGCGCAGAGCTACAGGCTACGCCTTTCGCACTGATACCAATGGTAATCTTTGACTTCCCTCTTCCGGTTTTGTAGTGCGGAATGCGCTAAATACTTCCGATTTCGGTGCGGGGTGCGACTTTTCGTGCGGGGTGCAAGAATAACCAACGTTTACACCCTTATACTTTTCCAACCTTTACACCTCTACACCGTCTCAAAGTAAGTATACAACCCTCTCACCTCCTCCTCCATTTCAGGAGAAATCCCTGCTAGCGGAAACTCTAAAGAATGGGGCTCATTGCGCCAAAAGATGGTAAACTGAGGAGCGTAATTTGCAAATTTTGAAAATCGCTTAAAGAAAGGTTCATTCAAAGTCCCACCTCCACGGGTCGGCTGCCCCATTGTAGCGGAGGGTTCATCGTCCTTTAATAATTCGTGGTAGCGGAGGCCCAACTCCGTGAAACCGACGGGCTTGTCAGGGAAGGCTCGCCGCAGGGAGGCAATCACTTCCAAGCCTTTCATCAAAACCTCGCGGCGATGGCTCAATAGTGCCTCCTTTTTGGCGCTCAGGTTATTGGAATAGCAGTCGATACCAAGTATTTCTACCTCATCAGGATGGATTCCTCTGGCATAAAGGCTCACTAAATCAGCGTCTTCCTTGAACCAGCTGCCAGCAATATTGGGCGACCAGGCGTAGACCAGGTTGTAAACGCCGCAGGTTTCTTCCAGATAGGTGCGCGTATTTTTCCATAATTTCCAAAACAACTCAGCTGCTTCGGCAGGCGTATCCGAAAAGCAATCAATGGCCCACCAAAACCAGTGACCATTCGCTTCGTGATAGGGCCGAAAAACAGCTGTAATTCCTTCCTCCGCTAAGGCATTGGAAAAATCGGCAATGCGTTGCAACTTGGCTTGCATGGTGTGCAAAACCTCCTGTTGCTCATCCGTGAGGCTGGCCGGCCACGCTGCCGGGGGTAAATGGATGTGCTTTGCTAAAGCTTCCAGCAGCTCGCGTTCTCCTTCGGCTTTGGTAGCTGCAAAGGGATCAACACCCGGCATTTCGTAGATGCTCTTGTCGCCATGCAGCGGATGAAAGGCATGCCAGACCAATACAGGCACCGCTCCCTCTTGGTGATAGGCCACCAGATGTTCGATTAACACTTCCACCGCTTGCTGGCGATGTAAAAAACTGTGCTGCCGATCCTCTGAGGCTCGCGCTCTAGTCTCAGGAAGCCCCTCAACCACGTGTGCTAAATCATACTGCACCAAGCGAGGCAAATGGATTTTACCACTTGCTTGGGCTATCCCCAAAGCCACCTGCTCCGCAGCGTATTCTGCCTTAGTAAAGATCAAATCGGATGTACTTTCCTGTTCAGCTTCCTCGCTGGTGGGGTCTTTTTCGTGCAAGCGTACCCCTGCTCGGCCACAGAGCGTAGGTTCCGTAAAACCGAGCCAACTGGCTCCGGGTTGCTGCATTCTGGCTAAAAGATCTTGGCGGCGAGCTTGCCAAATAGCGGGAGATTGTTTCATTGGTGTAAAATACAGTCTTATGTGGACAAAAATCACCTTTGGGTTTGTAAATTTGCGGCTCTTCTATGATTTGGGAAACCTACTGGCCTAGCGATGTGCAGTAGTGGCCCGCAGGGGCAGACCCAGCTTTGCTGGGGCCGAGCGAATAGAGAGCTACGGAGCGTAGCGCCCGCAGGGAGGCCCCTGATTATACTAAGTATTGCGCAAAAAGCTAACATTTAGACATGACTGATTCTATTGCTAAAGTTTTTAATGGTGAAACCAAATTGGGTATCCTCGGAGGTGGGCAACTCGGTAAAATGATGGCGCTGCCTGCGGCCAACTGGCACCTGCCCTACTGGATACTCGATAAGGATGAGTCGGTGCCAGCAGCCCCGTACGCCACGAAGTTTGTGGCCGGTGATTTTCGCAAAGAAGAAGATGTCCTGCGCTTTGGTCGTCAGGTGGATGTGCTCACCATTGAGATCGAGCATGTGCATACGGGGGCTTTGCATCAGTTGGTAAAGGAAGGTGTGATTGTGCATCCTGCGCCCAGTGTGCTGGACATTATCAAAGACAAGGGCGCGCAAAAGCTGTTTTACGAGGAGCATCAACTGCCTAGCTCGCCATTTATGCTGCTGGAAGATGAGGGTGCGATTCGAGCAGCCGTAAAGGAAGGAAAAATCCAACTTCCCTTTGTACAAAAAAGCAGAACGGGCGGTTATGATGGTCGTGGCGTAACGGTGATCAAAACAGCCGATGACCTGGCCAATAACTTGCTCCCCGGCCCAGCCTTGATTGAAGAACTTGTGGATATAGATAAAGAATTGGGGGTGGTAGTGGCCCGGAATGCCGACGGAGAAATGAAGTCGTTTCCGGTAGTAGAAATGGCCTTTGACCCGGTTGCAAATTTGGTTGACTACTTATTGGCCCCTGCTCAAATTACTCAGGCACTGGAGCAAAAAGCCATTGCATTGGCAGAGCAGACGGCAGCAGCCTATGGGCTAAGTGGTCTGCTGGCCGTAGAACTATTTCTCACCAAAAGCGGCGAACTGCTGATTAACGAAGTAGCACCACGGCCTCATAACAGTGGTCACCATACGATAGAGAGCTGCCTGACCAGCCAGTTTGAGCAACATTTGCGGGGCGTATTGAACTTGCCACTGGGGGATACCCGACTGTTGCAAACTGCCGTAATGCTCAATATTCTTGGCGAGCCTGGTGCTAGTGGCCCGGTCAACTATCGTGGTATGGGCGAAGTGCTGGGTATACCGGATGTGTTTGTGCATTTATATGGCAAAAAAGAAACCAGGCCCTTCCGCAAGATGGGCCACGTGACCATTATGGCCGCCAATCCGCAGGAAGCATTGCAGAAAGCGGAGAAAGTGAAGGCCGTATTGCGATGTGGGGTATAGAGAGATTCGGGGCGATTGCATCGCCCTTTGAAGTAGAGGATAGAGTGTCAAATATTGAGGAAAAAATAGGTTCCGCGGGCTTTAGTCCGCATGTCCAGGGTAGTGAAAACGCATGCGGACTGAAGTCCGCGAAACCTGTTACAACATAAACAAAAAACGATCCACAATGATCAGCATAATAATGGGTTCAGATTCGGATTTACCGATCATGCGGCAAGCTGCCGACGTACTGGAAGAGCTGGGGCTCGCCTTTGAATTGACCATCGTTTCGGCTCACCGGACACCCGAGCGGATGTTTGAGTTTGCACAAGGTGCGCATGAGCGCGGCATTCAGGTGATTATTGCCGGGGCTGGCGGTGCCGCGCATTTGCCAGGCATGGTGGCCTCTTTATCGCCGCTACCCGTGATTGGGGTGCCAATCAAATCATCCAACTCTATTGATGGGTGGGATTCTATGCTTTCGATATTACAGATGCCAAATGGCGTACCAGTAGCAACGGTGGCCGTAAATGCTGCTAAAAATGCAGGAATTTTGGCAGCTCAGATTTTGGGCGCACAGGACACCGTCATCCGTCAGCGTTTGATTGACTACAAGAAGTCGATGGCTGCGGGCGTGGCGGTAAAATATGACCAGTTGGAGGCAAAAGGCTACAAGGCTTATCTTGAAGAGAAAAAGTAGCGCGTGTTCCGAATAGGGTGCCTCACGTAGAGGCGCAGAGACGCAGAGATTTTTCACAACGACCCATCGAGTAGTTACACTTCGACGAAGTGTAATCAGAAATCGTTGAGTCGGCTCTCTAAAAAATAGTTTCTTATGTGGCGTTCAATACTCTTTCTGCCGCTTATTGTCATAATGGCGAGTGCCTGCCAGGCCGATCCGGCACCTAGCGAAGGAGAGGTGGCTCCCCTACCCGACCCTGCTGCCGACTACGAGGACAATCCTTACACCTGGGGCTTTGCTGATCGTGATGGAGAGCTGGTTATTCGCAACAGTTTTGACGAGGTTCGTGCGTTTTCAGCGGGACTGGCTTTGGTGCGCAAGGATGGCCGCTGGCACTACATCAATAAGTCGGGGCAATACGCTATAGACAAAAGTTTTAGAGCAGCGTGGCCTTTCTCGAATGGGCGGGCACGCGCACAAGCCGATGGCGGTAAATTTGGCTACATCAACACACAAGGTGAATGGGCTATACCTCCTGACTATGAAGAACTTAAGGAATTCACAGATCAACGTGCGGCTTTTCGCCAGGGCAATCAATACGGCTACCTCAATCCAGAAGGGGGCATTGTGATTGAGCCTCAGTTTACCAAAGCAGGCCCCTTTGCTAGTGGGCAGGCGGTCGTCCAAAAGGATGGTAATTATGGCATTATTGACCAGCAGGGGAAAGTCGTAATTGGTTTTCAATATGAACAAGTAAAACCATTTGCGGAAGGCTTGGCCCGAGCCCGAAAAGAGGGCCGCTACGGCTATCTTTCTCCAAAAGGTAAATGGATCATTCCAGCACGTTTTCGCCAAGCTGGCGATTTCAACGAAGGCTTGGCCGCTGTAGCCGAAGAAGAACGCTGGGGTTTGATCAACAAAAAAGGAGAATGGAAAGTAACACCACAATACGAACAGCTTTTCTACGCTGGTGAAGGCCGCTGGGTGGCCGCCAACACTACTCGGTATCAACTGCTGGACCAAGAAGGAAATGAACTCTTACAAAGACCACTGGACGAAATCCACTCCTTTAGCCAAGGACTCGCCGCTTATCGCGACCTTGAGCTTTGGGGGTACCTCCGCCCTGATGGGAGTATCCTCACCTCGCCTCATTACTACCTCGCATGGGCTTTTACCGATGGGCTCGCCCGCATAGCAACTGATCGGGGGCTTTCTTACATTGATACCAGCGGATTTCTGCTGTTTAGCCCTAAGTCCTATTACTTAGAGATACGGGATTATAGCGAAGGGCTGGCTCCGGTGCAGGTGTATGAGTAAAGGGTTGTTCAACCTCACCGTTTTCCTATGCGACAACTTTTAGCTTGAATTCAAGACCCACCCCAACCCCTCAGGGCTAACGCATCTCGAAAT
>NZ_JBOEFX010000084.1:65408-78634 GCF_050633125.1 Lewinella sp. | reverse complement strand
GTTGTAAAACCTAGCTCAAGGGCATCAAGGGCTGTAAACTTAACACAATAATCGGTAGCCAAGCCCATGACGTAAACGGTGTCAATACCTTGCTCTTTAAGCCAGTCACCCATGCCCGTCGCTTTTCGGTGGTCGTTGTCAAAAAAACCACTGTAACTGTCGATGGTTGGATCGGTGCCTTTGGTGAAAACTTTGGTGATTTTTTCTTGATGGAGTTCTTGCACAAATTCTGCCCCAAAGCTCTCCTGCACGCAGTGGATTGGCCAGAGGACCTGAGGAAGCCCGTGTAGGTCAATCACTTGTCCTGGTTTGCGCCAGGGGTGATTAGCCGCAAAACTACCATGATTAGCAGGGTGCCAGTCTTGGGTAGCAACTATTGTATCAAAATGAGGAATAAGGGCATTCGCAATGGGAATAACCAGATCGCCTTCTTCAACAGGTAGTGCTCCTAAGGGGCAAAAGTCATTTTGTAAATCAATTAGAAGGAGCGCACTATGGGGAGTAAGATTCATGTAGATTCAATTTGTTTTTTTGCGCAATACTTAAAAGCTTGTTTGACATCGCACTAGATACTAGTAAGAATGTACAACGAACGTATCTATTTGAAGGTCGTAAGTCTTGATATAGTTGCTGATAAATGTAGTTAAAGCACCTTCCTGTCGCTGTCGAGTTCGTGGCCCTGGCCGGTTAGACCAGTGCGCGATAAACATAGGAATGGTTTGTGCAGGTTGTGAGAAATCAATAATCTGAGTTTGTCCGTAGGCAAGTGTATCAAGAGATTTGAACTGTTCTGCCTGATGTAGCGTGGAAGAAAGCCGAACAAATTGTAAAGAATCAAGCTTGGGTTTCAACTGTTCCTGTAAGCGGGTAATACTATCTCTTACTGCTTCTTCTCGCTGGTAATTACGCAGCTCTTCGAGCTGGCTTTTGACTTGGGTAAGCTGCCCTGAGCCGATGGCGTTTTTTTCAATATCCCCCAGCTTAATCCGATAGTCGGGAATTACTTGGAAATAGGTATCGGGTAACTTGTATTTACCAGCCAACATGGTATTGTAGCTGTTGGTCATACTGTCAGGAACATCTCGGTTGATGAGTTGTACAACCAGGATATTGGAGTCAGGAGTGATGTTGAAAACATTGTAATCAATACAATCATTGTCAAATTGATCTTTAACAAAAGCTTTGACATTTTGCTTGTACTGTAAATCCTGAATTACGTCGCGGAGGATAGATGTACCGGGAATGATGATTACTAAACTAAATACAACTACCGCAATCCGCGCCCTTAAAGACTCTTTTTGATTGGGGTGTTCCTTATAGGGGAATTGTAAGAAACGGATAATCAGATAAGACGTTAAGGCAATAAAGAAGGAGTTGAGAAAGAAAAGGTAGAAGGAGTTGAGTGCAATTTCCATATTGCCATTGGCAATGCCGTATCCCGTTACACAGAGCGGAGGCATCAAGGCGGTAGCGATGGCTACGCCCGGAATAGCATTCGATTTATCCTTACGGGTAATAGAGATAATACCAGCCAAGCCTCCAAAAATAGCAACAAGTCCATCGAGAAAAGTAGGGGCTGTCCTTGCTTCGATCATGTCCGTAAAAGTACCCAGTGGCGTGAGCCAGAAGTAAAGTGTACTTGTAAGCAGCGCTATAAAAATGGAAATGAGAAAATGCTTAATAGCAAGTAGCAGCATTTCCCGGTCATTGATACTAACCCCCAAGCCTACTCCCAAGATAGGAGACATCAAGGGCGAAATCAACATGGCGCCAATGATTACGGCTTCAGAGTTGAGGTCAAGACCAAGGGAAGCAATCATGATGGAGCAAATAAGCATCCATGCATTGGCTCCTCGCATGAGTTTTCCCGACTTGATAGCAATAACGGTTCCTTCACGATCCATTCCCTCCTTGAGGTCAATGAAGTCGATGAACCATTCTCGGATATCTTGCACTAATAGCCTAAAAGAAGTCGCAATCCCGGGGCGTTCTTCCTGTGGGTTAAAAGATTGATTTGGTTTCTCCATGAGAGTAAAAGTAGCAGAATCTAGAGATTGTATTAACTATTAGTGTTGAAATTTTGTGATTATTGCTATTAATAACGTGAGGTTTAGCTAGCGCTGCTACTTCGTGGTGCCTTTTTGTATTCCTAGAAGGCAAGAAGTGACTAGGCAAATCTCACAGTACCAGGTACTTAGTATAGGGTACAAGGATTTTTGAATCCCTAAAATGGATGCTATACCAAGTACCATCTACTTTTTACCTAGTACAGTGAGGTTTGGGGGATTTAGTTTACTGGTAATAAGCCCTTTGTACTCAAATCTCACGTTATTAATAGGGAGTAGAGCCTCTAAGCAGCTATTACAGCCTCCTTTTTGGACGCTTTTACCCCCAGTCGAATAAGCCATAACAGCATAACTCCACAAACTACTGATGCAGTAGGTATTAACCAGTTTGCAAATGGAAATTCTTTAAAAGCAAAGAATGTTAAAGTGATCAGGACGATTAACCTAAACGCGTCGATATAAATAGCAAACTTTGTTTGTTCCATCATTCTTGCGTGAGCAAAAACCGATAATAAAACTATTCCGACCAAAGCCAATATTTGGTGATTTGAGAACAATTCTTCTATTGGGAAGTATTCACCAGGTTTGTAAGGTTTAAAAACAACCATCAAAGCGGCAAACGCTGAAAAGGTAATTGCCACATTTAGTAAAATGTAAGCTCCGAGTTCAAAACTAATTGGAATATGATGATGAATTCTATTCCCATTGTCATCTGTTTTATACTCATTTGGTAAATGAGGAACATCATCTGGAGTCCAAGCTGGGCCCTTGGTGAAGACTTTAATTTTATCGCTAATTTTTTTTGTTTTTTTAGCTCTAATCAACAAATTCCGCCAGTATGAAAAATTGGCATTATAAGCATTAGCGCTCTCAAAACCAGTAGTAATGCCATACGTTGGCTCTTCATCCTCTTCAATAAATGTTCCGAATATTTTGTCCCAAATGATGAATATATGACTATAGTTATGGTCCATATATTTCTCATTTCGCCCATGATGAACCCTGTGGTGAGATGGAGTTGTCAAGAACTTCTCAAAAACGCCTAGCTTCCCAATAACTCTGGAATGAGTAAATAATTGGAATAATCCTAAAATCATGGTGCAAACTCCAATAGTAATGGCATTAAAACCAGCTAAAGCCATCCAAACAAAGAAAAACACCCTATAAAATACAGCAAATAAAGATGCTCTAAACACTGTTGTTAGATTTAGCTCCTCACTTTGATGGTGCACGATGTGTGCCGCCCATAGAAAGTTTATTTCATGGCTTAACCGATGGAACCAATAGGCTAAAAAGTCAAAAGCTAAAATTGCGATCACCCAGGTACCAATATTCATTGGGATTTGATACGGTGCCACATTTTCGTAGATATATTGAAAGCCAAATAAAATAAGGACAGATAGGAAAAAGTCAAAAACTCTCTCCATCATCCCACAAGAAAGATTGGTAATGCTATCTGACAATCGATACAAAGTCATTTTCTTTTTCTTTGCAACGTAAGACTCTAGTACGAGTGCTCCAATAACTATTAAAACACTTGTAATAATTACCCCGGTTATTGGATTCATGATTTTGTTTTTTTGCAAAACTGCAAAAGAAAAGAAAAAATGAAAAGATAATTTATATCATCGAGCTAGCGGCTTTATTTGACCGCATTGCAAGACGAGAAGCGCCTAAGAAAACAAAAAACATAAAGAACGCCATCAAAATATGACTAATGTCGTGGTAGTTTAACCAGCGATGTAAGCTTATTTGGTTGTTGAATACAAGGCCAGGAAAAATACCATAGAGGATAGCTGTAAATAAGATCAAACTGCCTTTCTCTTTTGATTTTATATAGTAATAAACTTGCATTGGGAGTGTAAACCCAACAAGCGAGACCGTAGACGATAATTGAGCATATACAAAGTCGCTTAATTGCGGGTGAAGCATTAATACCAAGAACGTAAAATATTGAAGAACTATTAATACTCGGAGCACAGCATACAGTCTTGTAGTTAGAATTTTTTTTAATTGTAATAAGGAAGCAAAGGCTAAAAATAGAAGCCCTGTTGAGCTACAAACCCAACCTATTTTTTTAAATCCGGAACCTACATAGGCTTGTAGTCCATGTCCAAACCAAGCTGCGCTAGTCATCCCAATTGCAAAGCATAAGAAATAAAACTTATAATAGTTATAGCTTTCTGATTGCTCACCTTTATATCGTGCAAAACGAATAAAGGCATACAAACTTACCAGTGCAACCAAAAAATCAGTAAGTGTAGTTACTGGTTCTCTCCATTCAAAGGTTCCTATAAAAACAGTTGGGTTTAATATGGGATCTATTGCTTGCATTGGTGTAAAGATATTTTTTTAGCTCCAAAAACCTATTAAAACAGCAATGAAGCTGTCTAAAACTTAGCGTCTTTTTTTTAAAAAAAAACGCCCGAGAGTAGTTATCCTCCCAGGCGTTCTCATTACTGAATGTGTTAAGATTCAGCTTTAAGCTTTAGCGAAAGATGACCTTCCTCACGCTTATTCCTTCGGCAAACTTGACCTTTATAAGGTAGGTGCCTGCCGGTAAATTCCCTCGCTCAAGCTCGTATTGATGATTATTAATGCCGTTCTGGGCGCGGATATAGCGTCCGTTAATATCAAATACCTGGATAGTTTCCATTGGGTAGGTAGGGTTGGTGCGGATGAATACGCGCTCGGTAGCTGGGTTAGGAGCTATGCTTAGGTCAATAAGGCTGTCGTCAGCAAGCTCTTCGGTAGCTACAATGGCACATTCCTCCAATTGCAATACCTGACAGGCTCGGGGAAGATAATGGGCAAATATAGTGTCAATGTAAGCCCGTGCTTTTTCGGCTGACATGCCGGGATTAAGAGCTAAGCCATACTCGTGGAGTTCACTCGCAATGAAGTCAGTGCCATACGCTTCATTTGTTTGAGTAACGGCACTGTCCAGTTGAGAATAATCCCACCACTCCCAAGGCCCGGATAGTGTTTGTTGTATTGGTGGTATAAAAGGATACATGTGTTTGGCAGCTAAGGTCGTAGGTGATTGTCCCAAAGCTGCAAGATTTGCCGGGATATCTGCCAGCAAATTGGTACGATCCTCTAACCATGCGGATAACCCAGTCATTTGTCCATTGACAGGATTCAAACGATCATTAATCCCTTTCTCATTAGCAACCTGTATCGCTAATCGAGTACCGGATACAGGAAGTATTAATATGGGTGGGTGAGGTACTAGTACAGGACCATCGCCAAAAGGAATATAAGGATCGGTGAGCACATGATAACCGATGATGGGTGGTTCAAGACCAGTATTACTCTCCAGCCAGGAAGTATCACAAATAGCTCCTCCCATACTTACGGCCAGGTGTACATCCGAAGAATAACCAGGCGCATTGGGAAGATTAAGGGTAGCCTCTGTTTCTCCGTAAATATCGCCATGAACATTTTCGAGGATATATGGTTCGAGCGTTTCTGTATTGATGAATTTTCCCAACGCACTGATTTCGCTGTAGTCATCCAATGTTGCCACGCCTAATGCGAGATACCCCCCCGTCTCTTGTCCCCACGCAACGATGCGGTCACTATCTACACCATAGGGGTTACCCTCTTCAGCAACCGTTTTTCGTAAAAACCTGATGCAAGAGCGAATATCCTGTATGCCTCGGTAAATTGCTTGTAGGAAGGTTCCTGTAAGGACAGCTTGGTCGGCAGCAACAGGATTCCATCCCAATCGGTAAGAAGCAGCAATGGCAGTATAGCCGCGCTTAGCCAGCCTAGTGCATACTTCCACTACGGTAGAATCTGATTTCCCCCCGGTTACTCTTCCATTGAAATAGGGAGGGAAAAAATTACCGGTAGGAATATAGATAACAGTCGGGCGTTCAGTGTTCACATCCCCAGCTGGTGTGTAGACATCCATGACCAAGGGAATGGTATCGGGGTTCATGAAAAGCATGGAGATATTGGTCGCGTAGACAACGTTGTATTCGACGTTAACGTCCGTGAAAACCTCGTCTACGTAGCGGGTGTTTTGACCCACTAAACTGTTCAGTATTCCGCAAAAAAGAAAGAACAACAGGTAATTTAGATGTGGCATAATCATTGTGTTTTTCTTTTACAAAAAAAAAACGCCCGAGAGTAGTTGTACTCCCGGGCGTTCTCACTTCTAAATTCGCTAAAATTTAGCTTTAAGCTTTAGCGGAAGATTATCTTCCTCACGCTAACTCCTTCGGCAAATTTGACTTTGACAAGATAAGTGCCTGCCGGTAAATTCCCTCGCTCAAGTTCGTATTGATGATTATCAATGCCGTTCTGGGCGCGGATAAAGCGTCCGTTAATGTCAAATACCTGGATAGCTTCCATTGGGTAGGTAGCATTGGTGCGGATGAATACACGCTCGGTAGCTGGGTTAGGAGCTACACTTAGACCAATAAGGCTATCGTCAGCAATCTCTTCAGAAGAAACGATGGCACATTCTTCCAACTGTAATACCTGACACGCACGTGGAATGTAGTGAGCCATAACGGTATCAAGGTATGCACGTGCTTTCGCAGCCGACATATCTGGGTTGGTAATCAAACCGTTCAAGTGCAGGGTGTCAGAATTGAAATCAGTACCGAATACACCATTTACCTGAGGGATGATTACATCTAGCAATGGCTTGCTCCACCAGTCCCATGGACCAGATCCCAGTCCGTCTACAACAAACGGATACATGTGAGGAGTAGTCAGTGTCGTAGGTGATTGCCCTAAGGCTGAAAGATCAACAGGAACCCCCGCAGCAGCATTGGTGAATGCCTCCAAGCCAGCAGCTAGCCCTGTCATTTGTCCGTTTACAGCATTTAGGGGGTCGTTGGTTCCTTTTTCGTTAGCAACCTGTACAGATAGGCGAGTACCTGCTACCTGAACAACAAATTCCTGAGTAGTAGGCACAATTACCGGGCCGTCTCCAAAAGGAGCGAAAGGATCACTAACTACGTGGTAACCAATGATAGGAGGCTCGTTGAACTCAGGCGTATCGCCATCAATCCAAGAGGTATCACCCAAGGCACCACCCATATTTACGGCAAATTGAATATCTGAAGAATAGCCAGGTGTATTAGGGCTGTTAAGCTGCGCTTCTACCAAGCCATAGATATCTCCGTGTACACTTTCTACCACGTAAGGCTGGAAAGTTTCGGTATCGATAAATTTGTCTAAATCTGAAATTTCAGCATAATCATCCAGTGTTGCCATACCCAATGATAAGTAACCACCAGTACCTTGACCCCAGGCTACAATCTTATCGGAATCAACACCGTAAGGGTTACCATCTTCCGCAGCAGTTTTACGCAAGTAGCGTACACAAGCACGCATGTCCTGAATACCGCGATACGAAGCCTGAAGTAGGGTAGATGTACGGATATTCTGATCAGGAGCGGTAGGTGCCCAACCCAGACGATAAGTAGGCGCAATGGCGGTATAGCCGCGCTTGGCCAAACGGGTACACATTTCAACGACGGTAGAATCTAGTTTGCCACCAGTAACCTGTCCATTGAAATACTGAGGAAGAAAACTACCGGTGTGGATGTAAAGTACAGTAGGCCGCTCGGTATTGTCGTCTCCATCTGGCGTGTAAACATCCATTGTAATGGGAGACAAAGCTGGAGTTCCAGTGAGCACGGTATAGTTATTCGCATAGACCACATTAGAGGTTACCGTAACGTCTGTAAAAATTTCGTCTACATAACGGGTGTCTTGAGCCTGAAGGCTGGTGAAAACACCGCAGACGAATAAGATAAGTAGAATGTTAAATTGCTTCATAATTAAGATTAATGCAGTTAAATTGATAAATTATTTTTTCTTGAATTCGTATAAAACAGAGAAGTAAGCCAGGCGCCCAATGCGGGGCCCACCGTACGTCTGAAAAGTTTCGTTGTTGAGAATATTTGAAGCACCTAGCTTGAAGGTACTGTTCAATTTGGCTACCTGCCAATTGATCTGGGCGTCCAAAAGGTCGTAGGAAGGAATCTCTCCGGTAAACTGTGGTGATCCTTCAAAAATGAAGCCTTCAATCCATTTGTAATTGACACTGAAGCCAAAATTAGGGACACGGAAGAGCCCCAGATTCAGTGGAACATTTCTTCCGGAAATACCAACATTGTACTTGTGTTCTGGCGTATTAAAGGCCGGAATAATTGGATCGTCCGTAATGGTATTCAATTTGTTCCACGAGTAATTAGCGTTGAACACAAAATAGTTGGCAAAGTAGTAGTTAGAACCAATAGAGAAGCCTTGGGTAGTGACCTCTTCTGTGGCATTGGCTGCAACTCGATAAGCCTGAGCGGATACCAGTGTACCAAAGGTATTGTCAAAACGGGTATCTACTCCGATATTGAAACCGATAAAGTCGGTATAGAAACTGTAGTAGTAGGTCGCATCCAAATAAAGCCGCTGAAAGAGGGTTGTACGGAAACCAGCTTCTACGGTCTTTACTTTTTCTGGCCGAATTGGAGCTACGTTGAAGTAATCCAGCTGGTTTTGATCATTGGCGTTAAGGGCGTTGGATAGTGACTCTACGGTCACGAGGCTATCAAAGCCGTTTAGATTGCCCAAAAGGATGGCTCGGCCTACATTGTAGTTCAAGTACTGATCTGCCAGGGTAGGATTACGAACAGCAGCGGAAAAAGATGCACGTACAGTTGTCACTTCGGTTGGGCTATAAACCAACGAACCCGCTGGTGAAAAGAGATAGTCGAAGTTTTGGTTCTTGTCCAAGCGTAAGGACGCACTAACTTTCAGCTTGCTCTTTAGCTCTAGGGTACCTCCACCGTAGATGCCAAATTCCTGGGTATCAATATCTCTTCCCATGGTATCCAACAAAATAGAACCATCGGAATTTGGTGTGTAACGACGGAAACTGGCACCAGCTAGTAAATCGAGGTCAGTAATATTGCCGCGAGCAACGAGGTCATTGAATTTGTACTCTCCTTGGCCGTGTATGAGTGCTGATTTGTCGAAGAAACGGGTTCCACCACTGTTGAGGTTGCGACTAGTAATTCGATCAAATTCTTCGTCAAAACGGGCAGTACCTGGCTCGTAAAATTCTACAGCATTGTTAGCAATAGGATCTGCAACTAGTGCCGCTTCCTGAGCTAAACTGTGCCACTCGAAAAGGGATGCTTCAACATCTGGCTGCCCGAGGAATTCTGCTAAAGCTGCGCGATAACCAACCGGATCACCAGGGAATTGAGAAATACTAGGAAAACCTTCTATCGCCCGCATTTGGGGCATCACTTGGTTATTCCAATAAGCACTGTAAGCATTTCGCCAAAAACGATTCTCCTTGGCATTGGTTTGGAGTAGTAGAGAGGTAAAGTAAGGGTCGTAAGAATCTCCTGCATCTTCGTGGGTGACGTAAAAGCGCAGGAAGTAAGTATCGTGTTTTTTTAATTCCAGGCGATGCTGGAAGAACTGAATGCCCCTCAGACTGTAGCGATTGTCTCCTTGATAAACGGTAGTTCCTGTACTATAATTAGAGGCCGCAATAAGGGTAGGGGAGCCTAAGTCCATACTTGGCTTGAGCCTGAAATGTACAGCTGCACCAAGCTTTAGGTTGTCTGAATCATAATCAACAACATCAATCTCGCGGTAGCCTTTGCGGTGAATAATACCAAGACCAGGAAGCTGGAGGATATTAGTGAAATCACTGCCACTGGTAAATTCGTCACCATAAATGTTAACAGCGTCAAAACCGCCAGGATTGTCTACGCCTGTATCCGTATCATCAACTGGGTCATAATTATCTGCTACCCAGTCATCTGCCTGAAAGTAGGAGAAGTTAATCTTGTAGCCAATGCCTTTGTTTTTACCAAAAACATCCGCATACCGGAGCGCACCTTCAAACAAAGAACGGTCGCCACCTTTGGCCATAGCCGAAAGTCCCTTATGGAAAAATGGGTCTTTGGTTTCCATACTGATCACGCCATTGAAGGCATTGGGCCCATAAAATGCAGAACTCGCACCCACAATCAGGTTTACCCGATTGACATCCAATTCAGAAGAACCCAGGAAGTTGCCGAGCGAGAAGTTCAAACCAGGAGATTGGTTGTCTACCCCGTCAATCAGCTGTAAAGAACGAACCGGGCTGGTACTGTTAAATCCACGGGTGTTGATAATCTTAAAGCCAAGGCTGGCTGCTGTAAGGTCTACATCCTTCAATGCCCCCAGGCCGTCATAAAAACTAGCGGCTGGTGTTTCTTTTATGGCAATATTATCGAGCGTTTCTACCGTCAAGGCCGACTGTCGCTGGCGTTCACCAATACGGCGCCCTTTGACTTCTACGGTTGCTATCGTAACCGAGCCTTCTGATAATTCTATCTTGAGAGGTTCCACCAATGATTCTACCAACACTTCTGCGTCTGCAAAGCCGATGTACGAGAAAACCATCGTAAAGGGAGGAGTGGCTGTAGTAGGAAAAGAGAAGGCTCCATCGAGATCAGTGACGGTACCTTCAGAGGTCCCTTTAATGATGGCATTGGCTCCAATCAAGGGTTCACGGGTAACACCATCAATAATTTCTCCGCGGACAACGGTCTGCGCTGAGGCAAAAACACCTATCCCCAAAAAGAGAATAAAATACAATAAACGTGAGTGTAGTAGAAATTTCATGCTTTGATAAGGTACGTAATAAGTCAATAATTCGGCTTACGACGGCAAATTAGTGAATTTTCGCTAACGATGGTTTTATATTTTAAAAATAATACTAAGATATAAACCCAGAGCGCTGTTGTTCAATGAGATAGGGTAGTGGTGCGGTAAAAGAGGCCAGTAAAAAACAATCTTGATCAGTTAGCTTGCCGTTTGAGTATAGACTACTCAATATACAATTAACTTAACGAGTTGTACTTAAAAATGTGATTAATATTTATGCTTTTGGCACAGAACTGTCGCAAAAATCTGGTATTCGCCACCTTTGCCGCTCATATATTCTGTATACAGCCCAGCCAATGAAGCTACCTAACAGCGCTCCGCAGGTGATATCAAGCGGGTAATGGACCCCTACGTAAACTTGCCCAAGTGCAATACTGGCTGCCCAAAAAAGTAGCAACCACCGCCATTTTTTCCAACGGCGTCCCCAACCTAGAAAAAGAAAGATGGCGACCGCAAAATGATTGGTCGCATGCGAGGACGTAAAGCTATAGCCACCTCCACAATGCACCCCAACGTCTCGCGTCGGTTGGCTCAACGCCGTTTCTCTGCATGGACGCGGGCGTTTTACGGATTTTTTCACCAATTGACTACTGCTGAAATCAGCAAGTCCAACAACTACCCCCAGCACAAGCAGGTAATAAAGTGCGGGTAGCTTGTATTTGTAAAGCAAGCTCACGGCTAAAAGTAGATAAAGCGGAATCCAGGTCGTTTTTTCTCGCCAGTAGGGCATTATGGCATCTAGCCAGGGATGTTGCCAGCCGTGATGAATCCATTCAAAAAGGGAATAATCAAGTTGAATCAGTTGCTCCATAATGCAAACATAAAAATTGTTGGCTAATAAATACAGTCCGGGTATCTTTGTCGGTCTAAACAAAAAGAAATAGCGTGGCCTTTATAAAGTCTATCTCCGGTTTTCGGGGAACCATCGGTGGAAAAGCAGGAGAAAATTTGACCCCTCAGGATATTGTAGAATGTACAGCTGCCTATGGGAGTTGGTTGCTACAAACCGGAGCAGCCCCTAAAGTTGTTATAGGTAGAGATGCCCGCCCCTCGGGAGCGATGGTGACCCAATTGGTAACCGCAACCTTGCAATCATTGGGAATTTCCGTTGTCGATTTGGGTCTTTCTACTACGCCTACAGTAGAAATGGCAGTACCTCACCTCCATGCGGGTGGAGGGATCATCCTCACGGCCAGCCATAACCCCAAAGAGTGGAATGCGCTGAAATTACTTAATGCCACCGGAGAATTTATTTCTGGCGAAGATGGCAAAACCCTCCTGGCGCTATTGGACCAGGGGGCGGTAAACTATGCTGCGGTAGATGATTTGGGCACTTACGTGCAAAACGACGACTTGTTGGATTATCACATCGAAAAGGTTATTGCTCATCCCTTGGTGAAAGCTGACGAAATTCGAGAAAAAGGCTTTAAAGTTGTAGTGGATGCCGTTAATTCCAGCGGTGCTTTGGCCATTCCTGCCCTACTGAAGGCCCTGGGCTGTGAGGTAGAAGTGTTGAATGCTGAGATGAACGGCCAGTTTGCGCACAACCCCGAGCCTTTGCCCCAGCATTTAACAGAGCTTTGTGAAAAGGTGAAGTCAAGCAAGGCTGATCTGGGTATTGCTGTTGACCCTGATGTTGATCGCCTCGCACTTGTGGGCCCCGGTGGAACATGGATAGGAGAGGAGTACACCCTGGTAGCGGTGGCCGATTATGTTTTGCAACACCAGGCTGGACCCACCGTATCCAACTTGTCTTCTAGCCGTGCATTACGCGATATCACCAACAAGCATGGGCAAACCTATTATGCCGCAGCAGTAGGAGAAGTGAACGTTGTCAACAAGATGAAAGAAGTACAGGCGGTCATTGGTGGCGAAGGAAATGGTGGCATCATCGACCCCCAGCTGCACCTTGGCCGTGATGCGCTGATTGGCACCGCGCTGGTGCTTAGTAATATGGTTTGGGCAGACAAGTCTATCAATGAGTTGCGCGCAACTTATACCGATTACTTCATGGTTAAAGACAAAGTCGCGCTTTCACCAGACCTGGATGTAGAGAAAAAGCTGGAGCATATTCAGGAGAAATACAAAGATGAGGCAACAATCAATACCATCGACGGCCTGAAGTTGGATTTTCCTGAAGGCTGGATTCATTTGCGTCGTTCAAATACTGAACCTATCGTACGCATTTATGGTGAAGCGAATAGCGTAGAAGCTGTAAATGCGCTGGTAGCTCGGGTGAAAGCTGATTTTTAGGGTAAACTGTTCGTGTGTAACTGCATGAATGTATTTATACGAATGGTAATGGCCTCAATGGCTACTGTATGATCATTTTTTGGGCCATGCCGGTATTCGCGTTGCTGTGCAAACGCTCCTACGGCACCAGGCTGTCCACCGCTTGCTCCATAGGGCTGGGTTTCAAACCCGGCCCTATGGAGCAAGCGGTTACCATCCCTTGTCCTGCTCCTCCGT
>NZ_JBOEFX010000084.1:0-65371 GCF_050633125.1 Lewinella sp. | reverse complement strand
ATGGCCTGCGCGGCAATTCCTGTTTTGTCTTCCTTTTGTCGGGTGAATTCATGAATTTACCTTTCCCTTCTATTTCCTTATCTGGTCTAAAAAAACTTGGTGCCTTTGGTGGTTTAAAAAACACACGAGAAGGGGGTTAGGCTGTTCGGCATTGGCTTCACCTTTGTGAAATACGGAGGCATCCTTGAAAACAATAATGTTAATTGATTGTTAACTGATGGTAAAATTAAAGTGTATATTTGGTTATCTTTGTGTAAACGAAACACTGTTCAAAGCGATGTTTACCAATTTTTCCCAAGAAGAGCAGGAATATGAGACAGTTATGGCAATTAGTATTTTTTATCCTTATAGGGTGTAGCACACTGCATAGCCAGCGTAGTATCGCTTATCTGAATAGCCCTATTCGTTCCATCAATGAGGAAATGGTGACCACTGATAATCTCACTGCGCTTTCCTTCAAGCTAGAACGAGGAATGATTTACCTAGAGGCCATCATTGATGGTCAATCCGGAGACTTTATTCTCGACACAGGGGCACCTGGTTTAGTGGTAAATGAGATTCCAAAAGATATTACCCCGGATTATCAAGCACGATCCTGTTCAGAGAATGTTATTGTTGGTGTAAAACCGGTGAAGAAATTTTCTTGGGCCAATCGCACGATTCGTAACCTGGAAGCCATTACGCTTGATCTTAGCCACCTGGATAAGTTACATGATGCCGATGTCGAAGGAATGATTGGTTACGAACTCTTAAAAAACAATACCCTCTTTATTGATTATCAGCGGAATCAACTCTTGCTGTTAAAAAACAGGATGAATGTTGCTTTAGCAGCACCTGCCGCCCGAATTCCATTTGAGTTGTATGATCACCTTCCTGTTATTGAGGTCGTAATTGCTGATAAATCCTTCCGTTTAGGAATAGATACAGGAGCCGCCACTAATCTGCTAGACAGAGGTTGTGCCACTCATTTGGCCAACACACTACAGCAAAGACCTACCGAAGAAATTCAGGGTTTAGACCAAGGCATTCAAAAAGTAGAGGCCGCCTATTTGGAAGGAGTAAAAGCAGGAGATCTTGAATTCTCCGGCAAGTTTCTCTTTTTGGACCTGTCTCACCTTAATATGGATGAACAACCTTCACTTGATGGGCTATTGGGTTACCAGTTTTTATCCAACTACCGAGTAGCAATAGATTACCCTAATCAGGAAATACTACTTTGGCCCTTGGCAGAGTAAGCGCTTTGGATAATTTACTTTTTGCGCAATGCTAATGCATAATAAGTGTCACAACTACTATGGCCGGTGGCTCCTTCCGCGGCTGCTAGTGGCTGAAAACCCCTTTTTTGATAAAGCGCGTTGGCGGAAATCATGCGATTCACTGTTTCGAGGTACATTCTTTGGTAGCCCTGCTGAGTAGCTGTTTCAATACAATGATTGAGCAGTTGTTTTCCCATTCCGTAGCCGCGTAACTCAGACAAGAAATACATCTTCTTCAGCTCACAAGTAGCGCCATCTCCACCTAAAAGTGGACCGAAGCCTCCACAACCTTGTACCTCCCCTAAATGTTCGACAACGAAAAAGGCAGCTTGTTTGCTTTGGTAAGCCTCGTACATTTGATCTACTTCAGGGTCTTCGATAGAAAAACCTGGCCCCACACAACTAAATTCGGTCATTACTTGACGAATAATTTGGGCGACCCGTTTGTTGTCAGTAACCTGAATAGGGCGGATGATAGGATTGGACATAGTTCTGTTATTGATGGAGAATTAGCACAGCGAACTAACATTGGAGGAGGTGTATGCTTTGAAATAGGGAATCGGAGGTGAGAAGTCGGAAGTATTGTTGGTTCTTAAGGACAGAGAAGAACCGAGTTAATGCACGCTAATAATTGTTGGAAACATTTCTCATTTTGTACGCGTGTTCCATTAATTCCGACTTCCCATCTCCGATTTCCTTATATCTCTTCCTTTTCCAAATCGACCTGACCAAAATAAACGAGTACAAATCCGGTAAGGACCATTAAAATTTTGGTCATAAAGGCCCCTAAGCCTCCAAAAGCCCTCAGCCAGTAAAGGAAGGCAAAGTCGACTCCAACGAAGTTGAGAAAAATGGCCAAAAAACCAATTACCACGAAAAGAAACCCGATAATGGTTAAAAACGTTTTATTTTTAGTCATAAGACTTAAGAATTTCTGATAACTTTTAGAAAACCTAACAAGTATAACCCATTTATGATCAAATTGATCGAATGCCCCCGTGATGCAATGCAAGGTTTAAAGACGTTCATCCCCACGGAAACCAAGGCCAAATATCTGAATTTACTCTTACAAGTAGGCTTTCATACGCTTGATTTTGGCAGCTTTGTAAGCCCTAAAGCCATTCCGCAGATGAAAGATACGGCGGAGGTGCTTTCTTTGCTTGATTTGTCCAGTACTAAAACTAAGCTGTTAGCGATTGTTGCCAACCAACGTGGAGCGGAAGCTGCGGTGGCTTTTCCCGAAATTAGTTACCTGGGATATCCTTTTTCTGTATCAGAGACATTCCAGTTACGGAATACTAATGCTACGATAGCGGAATCGCTGGAAAGGGTGAAAAGAATCCAAGCACTCTGCAAACAGCACGATAAGGAGATGGTACTTTACCTCTCGATGGGTTTTGGTAACCCTTATGGCGACCCTTGGAATGCTGAGACCATTATGCACTGGGTAGAACAATTGTCACAATTAGATATCAAAATCTTTCAGCTTAGCGACACTATAGGGGTAGCCAAGCCGCCTGGTATTTCTTATCTTTTTAATGAGTTGATTCCTGCTTATCCGGAACTTGAGATTGGTGCGCATTTCCATACCACACCCAATGCCTGGAAGGAGAAGGTCACTGCTGCTGTTAAAGCGGGTTGTGTGCGTTTCGATGGAGCAATTCGCGGCTACGGCGGTTGCCCAATGGCCAAGGATGACCTTACCGGGAACATGCCTATGGAGCATCTGGTCTACTTTTTTGAAGAACAGCAGCAATCTACGGGAGTAAATGTCGAATTATTTGGCCAGGCTTACCAGGAGGCCGCCAATGTTTTTCCAGCGCATTAAGGAGAGCCGTTTTCAGAGAAAACGAAGGAACAGCAAAAAAAATGAGTTACGCCTTCGTTTTTAAAATAGGGAGGATTTATGCGTTCATTTTTTTTACCTTTGGCTGAATTATTGTTCCCGGGCCAGAGAAGGCCACATTTTTTTAATAGCACGCTACCCCTATGAGTTTTTGGGATCGTATTAAACGTTGGTTTGCAGGTGGTGAAAAGCCAGCTGTCACTACAAAAACTACCCCGAGTAAGCCTCCACAGCCTGCGACGGCTCCTAGGTTAGACAACCCTGACGATGGCCTGCCTTCACCCGGTGATACGCCCATTGATACTTTTCACGTGCTCTTCAGCAACAAGGACAAACACACTACATTTATGCTCAATTCTATCTCCCTCAGTTCGGATATGAAAACCCTTTACCTGATCGACAATGGTCGGGCGATTTCTTTTGATCTTACTGTGCCGCAAGGGGTGCTGGTAGGCTTACTTGGTGACCAGTTGGTCGTAGCTACCGGTAGTACGTTACCCGTTCCACAGGATACTCCCGACCTAGGTGTAGCAGGTGCCGTTGAAGGTGACGAAGTAGCACGTACCCGCCCGGTAGACAAGAAGTATACGTTTAAAGCAGGAGAGAATAGCCAGTATACCGTGAGTTATAATGGTAAGCACAAAGCTTTTGGCGTAATTGGGATAGACGATATCGTTATCAGCATAGAAGGTCCCGGAGAAGGTGACCCTGTCTGTAAGGAAAAGATGTTCTCCTTGACTAATCGAAATGTAGTTAGGTTATTGATGAAAGAGGATGTTTTAACCATTGATACTATTGCTGGTTAATAGACCGCTCCTTTTTATTACTTTTTGGAAGCCCGTTCTTTGGTGATAGTTGTGTTATTTATGATACTGTTGGCCCAGAGGAGAGCAATTTCATCTAGCCCCCCAATGGTGTTTTTAGGGCCGTTTGTTATTTTCTCTATGAATTGATTAAGAACAACCTTCTCGCTTTTCAGGGAACTCTCTGTTTGTAGTTTTTGGATTGTTCCAGCAGTTAGTTCAAAGAAGGCGAGTAATTTAGAATTTGATCTTTTAATAAAATACCTTCTAGTTGACCTTAAGGTGTTGTCAATACTGTCAAATTCTTCGAGTTTATAAGTAGCTAAAAGCTTAATGACGATGCTTATATCCTGAATATCTTCTCTTATGTTGCCGTATTTTTTTTGAAGTCGGGAAACATCTTTTAACCGCGATAGACATTCCGTGTAACGATCATTAAGAAAAAGAAGTAAAACAACATTTGATAAGATACTAAACTGAGTACTTGGGTTTAGTTCAAACTGTTGTAGGCCTTTACTGATATGTTCTATAGGGCCTTCAATCTCCTCACCTGGAGTATTGATCAGGAATAATAGTTGATAAAGAGAAGTCCGTTCAAAAAGTAATTTCTCACCTTGTTTATTGGGAATATCTTGACGTTGAAGTTTTTCTATTCGCTGCGGCAATTCTTTCTTTACTCTTTCTGCACTATTCAAAAGGGTTGAAAGTAAGTTGGAAGCGTCGCCAATATAAGTGACGAATTCCTCCGCTTTTTTCTTGGGGTGATCCTCCCAAATATTTACAATTTCTTGGAAATTATAGAGGACTTTTTCCGTCTCTCCTGTCAGTCGATAATAAAGAGACATAAACTTATGGTATCTCCAAAGGGAAGTAAATGAGTCTAAATCTGCGGGCTTTGTTTCGAGTAAATCATGATAAGTAGTAGTCAATTCAGCAACTTCTTTATCATTGAGTTTGTAAGGGTATTTTAAATATTTTACAGAGAGCTGGTCGTAATTATCATGTAACCAGAATTCTTTGGTTAATATCTCAATGTGATAATCTTTTTCTCTGGTAAGCTCTTTTACTTGCTCCTGATAATCACGGTCTAGCGAGCCACGCATCAGTTGCCGCTGCCTCAGGTTAATCTCCAATACAGCCAAATGATCCTCTAATTCTAAAGCCAAGTCCTTCGCTTCTGATAGCCGGTTTTCTGCCTGCTCGTAGAGCTTGCGTTCAAACAATATTTTTGCGTCTGTCAATAATTCCTTGATGCGGGTTTTGTAAGATTTTTTGCTCTGGTAATCCCGCATGGAACGTAGGATTGCTTCGTAAAGCCGTGCTTTATCATCACCTAATTTGGAGCCAAAGAGCTTTTTGAGTGGTTTTTCACTGAATTCTTCCTGATCGTTGATGGTTTTGAAGAGTGTCAGGTAGCGGCTTTGCTTGCGGCCACTCTTTTTTGCATCTAAGGTAAAGTACCGCTTCTCCGACTTAGACAAGGATTTGATCAGATGAAAGAGATGGTCTTTACTACGCATGTTGAACACTTGAGGATCTTAGGTTTCGCAGACTAAAGTCCGCGAAACCTGTTTAAACTAATAGCTAAGGGGGGGCAAAATCATCGACTCAGCTATGGTTGAGCCGCTAGTCCTTATACCAAGTATTTTGTACCCAATACCTATTAATTTCCTCCCAATCCATTCAATAACTGTAGATATGCCAAAGGAATTTCAATTACCGTACGACCATTGACCATTTGTGCGCGGGCATTGGTAGCTGGTACGATGGGTTGGTTACTGCCCTGTCCGGAAGGCGTAAGCCGCCCTGCATCAACACCAAAGGTGGCCAGATCACGAGCGACTGCTAGTGCGCGGTCTACGCTCNNCATTGGTAGCGGGTACGATGGGCTGGTTACTGCCCCGTCCGGAAGGTGTAAGTCGCCCTGTATCAACACCAAAGGTGGCCAGGTCACGAGCTACTGCCAATGCGCGGTCTACGCTCACGTCCCAATCGTAGTCGATATTGCTACTTGGGTTCACGTGCCCGGTAACCAGGATAGGTAGCTCTGGGTTGTCACGAAGCACAACAGCAATTTGCTGCAAAGCCTGACGCCCTTTCCAGTGAACAGCATTTGATTCCCCTTGCGGGAAAAGCAAGGCTTGGTTTAGCGTGAGTACCACGCCTTCTACGCCGGTTTCAATATTAACTTCGTTGTTAGGAAAACCTACTAATACACGCTGGAAGTAATTAACGAGTGCTGCTCGTTGGTGGTCGATGCTTGCTTTTTCTGCGCTTAGTTGATTGTAGCGAGCGTCGGGGACAGCGTCATAACCCGTGGGTGAATTATAAGCTCCGCGAGCCTCCATTTGCTGGAGTTCTGCATTTCTGCTTCGTAGCTGGCTTTCCATCGTTGTCAGCGAGCGCTCTTTACGATCTAGTTCTTCCTGACGGAGTGCCAATTCTGCTTCCAGGGTTTGAGTTTCATAGCTGGTGGTGGCCAAGACCTTTTGGTTGTCACCTACCAGATTGTTGTAACGTTGAACTACATCTTGGTAGTTGCGATTCAGGCTAATGTTGGTAGCCGTTAGTTGCTCCAACTTACGGGTCATGGTTTGGTATTCGGCCTGTGTCTGGTTATTATCAGACTCTATCGCTTGATTGACCGCGCGAATACTATCGGTAGCGAGTGCTTCTCCTTTGTAATATTCCAACGTTTGTTCCAGTTCCGCGTATTGCTGCTGGGGAACACAAGAGAAAGCCAATAGGGTGCTTAAGACAGCGAGTATGGTGAAAATTTTCATAGGTAATGCTCTATTTCAGTTTACAGTATAGCGAAATTAGCATTATGTAGCAAATTCCTCTTACTTTTGAGGCATAAAATCCTGTGTATATATGTTTATGAAATTGCTTTCTTTCCTGATTATGTCCATGTTTTTCTTTCAATGTGGAGGAGACAATGCCGTTCGCGAACAAGCAAAAGCGGAGGTTGAGCAGATGGCTAAAACGACTTCTGGCACAGCTACACCTGCTTCTGGTAACCAACAGACTCCTTCTTCACCAAGGAATCCTATCATCAATGAAACACTTACTTTGGTAATGGGGAATGGTGAGGTCAAAGCAGGGGAGGAAACCTGTCTTCCCATTACAGCTACTGGTTTTACGGATTTAATCGGCTTGCAGTTTTCTATCCGCTGGGAGCGCGAAGAGCTGGAATATGTTAAAGTCGATAAACTGGAACTGACCGACCTTGGGCCACAGAATTTCGGTGATACGCATTCTGAGTTAGGGGTGGTAGCGCTTAGTTGGATTCACCAGTCGTTGCGAGGGGTTACACTTCCGGCTGATGCTCACTTATTTGATATTTGTTTTACACCAAAAGTAAAAGCAGGCTCCAAAGTAGATGTTCGCTTTGAAGCCCGCCCGGTTGCTTTTGAGGTGATTAACGTAAAGGAAGAGTTGCTCCAGTTTTCTGGTAAAAATGGGCAAATAAACGTGGTGGACTAACCGGTTAAGCATTGGTCATAAATTAACTTTCCGCTTTTGTTTCCGCTTTTCATTGGAGTGGTAAACAATTGATAGTGAGTTTGTTTTTTGCTAAAAGTCGGAAGTCGGAAATTAATTATTCGACCGTTACTAATTCACATCTTTTCCCGCTTTTAGGTTTTCAATCATTTGAACAAGATTGTCTTTGTTCAGTTGATCTGGTGCCTGAGATAGGGCTATTTCCGCGTGTTTGACAGCATCCGCATATCGTCCAACAGCTGATAATCCTCTCGCCATTCCTACTTCAGTAGGCCATGCGCCTTCAAAGCGTTGGTGGTTAGCTTCAAAAACCTTTAGGGCCATTTTCGTGTCACCGCTACCAATCATTTGGCGACCTATTACATGAATCTGAAAGCTATTGGCACCGGGATAAGCTATTGCTGCCTGGAGTTCGGTTTCAGCTTCCTCTTTCCTATCCAGGGCATAGAGTAGCTGTGCTTTGGTACTTAGTGTGTTAAAGTTAGCTTGTCCTATAAAAGGAAGTGCTACAGCATTCTCGGCCCAGGTTAGTGCTTCTTCCAAATTAGTGTTTTGTTGCAGGCAGTAATTAGCTGCTTGATTCCAGCCCTGCCAGTTGAATCCGGCAGTACTTTCCAGTTCTTGCCGCATATTGGCCAAGTAGACTTCCGTCATTTCCGGAACCTTGATCGTAAAAGGCAGTTTTTTGTTTTCCCACCTCATGGCCACGGTGCACTGATCGGGTTGCCGGTCAGTAAAACTATAAGTCAGCCACTGAGCAAAAGGAGCATCTTCTGCTTCTGCTGTTACACGTAGTGCATCTTCACTTTCTTTGTAAAAAAAACTGCCCCAGGCAGTATGATTATGAGATAAAATAATTGTCCAAGGTTGACTTTCTTCCACAATCAGGTGTAAACCATAAGTGCCTGCCTGGATTTTTTGCCCTTGAATCTCTACATCATGGGAGAAGGAAATAGTCGTGTTTTCATTGGCGCCAGCTCGCCATGGCGACGGGTTTTGAAGGCCAAAACCTAAATCCGTCAGGCCATAAGGAACCAACTGCCCCCATATTTGCCCCGTTCGATCCTGCCCATTTGGGCCAGTGACGTTTGGACTGGAATAGTTGATGGTGACTTTGACAAGTGAGCCGATGTATTGCGTTACCTCACATTTTTGATTGTTGCCACTTGGTGGCTGGGTAACTGTTTGAGCCGTAAGGCTAAAACTAAGGAGAAGGAGTGTTGTTAGGAAAAATAGTCGCATACTGATTTGATTTAGTGAACAAGTCGGGTGTAATTTTACTGATGAGGTCGCTTGGTGCTTTCCTCCATTGTATCAATTTATTCAAAAGGACAATAACAATTTTGAAAACGCAACGAAGAGGGTTAAAAAAGAAGTACCATAGCCTTAAGTTGCTACGAACTCATTAAGGAAGAAGTAGAGGGTTTTGAAATAGCGTTTGAAAAAAGTTTTAAGAGTGGTTTGTGTATCTTCGGCAATGCTATCCTGTACAAGGTTTTCCTATAAATGCATAGAAGCTGCTTATAACCCATGAATTACTGTAGCCATTGTGGGGCCCCAGGCCCGGTCTTAGAAGTCCCTCAAGGAGATAATCGCCCACGATTTATCTGCAAATCGTGTGATACGATCCATTATTCCAATCCTAATATTGTAGCGGGGTGCCTGCCAGTCTGGGAAGATAAAGTCTTGCTTTGCCGCCGTGCTATTGCTCCTCAGGAGGGGTACTGGAATGTCCCTAGCGGTTATCTCGAAAATGGAGAAACTGTTGAAGAAGGGGCGATCAGAGAGGTGTGGGAAGAGGCAGAAGCGCGGGTAACGATTCGTGGAGTACACAGCTTGTATAGCCTGCCTCAAATTAACCAGATTTATATTCATTTCCTGGCCGACCTCACTGATGGCAAGTACGGAATAGGCCCTGAAAGTTCCGAGACTCAATTGTTTAGCGAAGCGGAAATTCCCTGGGAAGAGATTGCCTTTACCTCCTCGGTGTTTACCCTCAAAAAGTTTTTTGCTGACCGAGAGGAGGGGCGGCACAATACTCATCTAGGTGTTTATCATCATCCTAAAAAAGATCCGTCAAAATAGAAGGGGAGGAGGACTTTTGCGGAAGCCAATACATATACTGGCCCGCTTTCACCTTGTAGCAGTATTTTGATGTCGCCACTTTGCCTGTGTTCTGCTTCGACCATCACTTGGCGACAGGCTCCACACGGAGCAGCTGGTTGTGCAACAGGCTTTTGAGGGTTTCTGACCCTAATGGCCATTTGTAAAATTTTGGCCTCCGGGTAAGTGGAAATGACAGTAGCCAAGGTGCTGCGTTCGGCGCACAGACACATGGGGTATGCTGCATTCTCGAAGTTGGCGCCTGAAAGAATTTCGCCATTATCGAGCAAAACTGCGGCCCCAACATGGAAATTTGAATAGGGAGCGTAGGCCTTGTCCAATGCTTTCGCTGCTGCGGCTAACAATGCTTGATCTGCTTGGGGTAGCATTTCCGCACTAACGGATTGCCAATTAACTTGAAGACTATGGTTGTGGTTGGGCATAAGATTCTTGTATAGTGGACTGTATAAAATAAAGCGTTCTTAGAGACTGTATTAAATCAGTATTAATTATGGTAGACTTAGCGTAAAAACGAAACTAAGTCCACCATATTATTCCTAAAGGTAGTATCTTACGCCTGATATCCTCAAAAAAAATACTGTTCAGATATGAATAGCATCCTCATCATAGGTGCAGGCCGCTCTTCCGGCGCATTAATCAATTACGTACTCGAAAAAGCCCAGCAGAAAGGGTGGTTTGTCACTGTCGCGGACGCTGATCCTGCTTTGGCTGATGCAAAAGTAAACGGTCATCCCAATGGCCGCCCCGCTTGGTTAGATGTACTCAAAGTCAACGACCGTAAAGAACTCATTAGCAGGGCTGATGTAGTGGTCTCGCTATTGCCTGCCCATTTACACGTAGAAGTTGCTCAGGATTGTATCAAGCTTAATAAGCATCTCATTACAGCTTCTTATGTTTCTAAAGAAATGTATAGTTTAGGTGATGAAGTTCGTGATCGTGAACTCATCTTCATGGGGGAAATGGGCCTCGATCCGGGA
This sequence comes from Lewinella sp., assembly GCF_050633125.1. Classification (NCBI taxonomy): domain Bacteria; kingdom Pseudomonadati; phylum Bacteroidota; class Saprospiria; order Saprospirales; family Lewinellaceae; genus Lewinella; species Lewinella sp. The sequence continues at coordinate 54,861 of NZ_JBOEFX010000084.1, read as the reverse complement.
ATCGACCACATGTCGGCGATGCAAAAGATCGACGAAATCAAGGAAAAAGGAGGGAAGTTGCTTTCGTTCCGCTCGTACACTGGCGGCCTTGTAGCCCCTGAGAGCGACGACAATCCCTGGCATTATAAATTTACCTGGAACCCACGTAACGTCGTACTTGCAGGTCAGGGTACTGCCCAATATTTGCGTAAGAAGAAGTACAAGTTTATTCCGTACAATCGCTTATTTCGTAAGACTTGGAACATAGAGGTGCCGGGTATGGGCCCTTTTGAAGTTTATGCTAATCGTGACAGCCTATTGTATCGCGAACAATATGGCCTTAAGAATATTCCTACCATTTTGCGAGGTACTATCCGATATCCTGGTTATTCTGCGGCCTGGAATGCACTTGTCAAGATTGGTTTGACAGATGCAGATTTTCCTATTCTCAATAGTGATAAACTAACTTACCATTCCCTCATGGAAGCTTTTGCGCCCGAAGGGAATAGCTCTGTGAAAGACCGTATTGCTAGCATGATCAAGGAGAAGCCAAATTCAGACGTAATGAAGAAACTGGAATGGCTTGGTTTGTTTAGCAAACGCAAGATTAACATTCCAAATGCTACGCCTGCTCTGATTTTGGAGAACCTCTTGCTGGAAAAATGGAAGCTGGAGCCTACAGATAAGGACATGATCATTATGCAGCACGAGTTTGTCTACTCACTGAATGGCAAGAAACATAAGCTGATTTCCTCCATGGTGATGAAAGGAGATGGTGAAGATGATACAGCTATGGCCCGGTTGGTTGGGTTGCCGATGGGAATCTTTGTAGGCCTTATTGCAGAAGGTAAGATCAAGTCTACGGGTGTACAGATCCCTGTTATGAAAGAGGTTTACGAACCCGTTCTTGAAGAGCTCAAGCATTATGGGGTAGAATTTACAGAGCAAGAAGAAATACTTAAATAAAATTATTGGGCCGATTTGCTACCATTGAGAATAGCTTGACCAACGCTCGTGCATTCCAGTTATTTCAGCTGATGCGCCAGGGCGGGCTTATTGTTATTGCGGTGGCTTTGGCCAAAGCTCCATTGTCTGTAGCCCAGGTAGGTAACTATGAAATGCTTACCTATCTGGGCTACTTGCTTACCTTTTTCTGGGTGTCTGGTTTCATGCAGGGGTTATTGAGTCAGTATCCGACGTTATCACCTCCTCAACAACAACAGCTTTTCTTTCAGTCTTTTGTTGTGTTTACGGGAATAGGTTTAGGCTTAGCACTACTTCTGCTCTCGGCAGGTAGTTTTTTGTTGCCTTTGTTGGTGCAACGTACCTCCCTTCCTTATTTAGGTATTTTTATCGTCTTTCTGGTTACCAATCTGACGGCCAGCTTGCAGGAGCATTTTTACTTGCTTACCAATCGTAAACTGATCTTGGTTTTATATGGCGCACTTAGTGCTGGTGCCCAGGTGTCAGCGGTGGCATTGCCACTCTTTCTTGGCTACGATTTTGCTTATAGTTTTTGGTCATTGGCGATGGTAGGCATACTTAAGTGGTGCTGGTTACTTTTGTTTGTCATTCGGCGTGGTCGGTGGCATTGGTCTGGTGCAATATTAAACAGTTGGTGGTTAATTTCGTGGCCGTTGGGGCTTTATGCGCTGGTGGCGGGACTGAACCAGTCGTTGGGGCCTTGGCTAGTGGGCTATTTCTTTGCAGGTGATACCGAGGTATTTGCACTTTACCGCTATGGAGCCCGTGAACTTCCACTGCTTTCGGCGTTAGCTGGTGCATTGGGGAGTGCATTGATTCCAGCGATTGCTCATCATCTTCAAAACGGCCTAAAAGACCTTAGGGAAGAGTCTGTAAAGCTGTATCACCTGCTGTTTCCCATAACTATCCTTCTTCTTCTTACTGCGCATTGGTGGTTTCCGCTAGTGTTTTCGGCGGATTACCAGGATAGTGTTCCTTTGTTTCGCACTTTTTTATTACTGACTCCTGCTCACCTGCTTTTTGCGCGTACGGTCTTGGTGGCCAAGCAGGATACGCGTTTGATTCCTTTCTTTGCAGTGGCGAGCTTTTGTTTGCAGTTGTTTTTGGGCTTCCTGTTGGTGCCTGTGCTGGGGCTAAATGGTGTGGCTCTGGCGGCGGTGCTTGCCTTTAGTGCAGAGAAGGCACTACTGATCTTTTATGTACAAAAGAAATATACCCTTTCGTGGTGGGTTTATACGCCTTGGCGGTGGTGGTTGTTTTATAGTGCGGTGCTGCTGGCGGCGTATTTTTTGGTTTCGTAGGTTTTAAAAACACCAAAGGCACCAAGGTTTTTAAACCATATGAGGGATTATAAGGGCATATAAGAAGGGCAGTAAACCAAAAGATTGGTTAACTGGTCTTTATGTTTTTTATTGGTAGATCATCATTTTTTGAACCACATATTACTGCGGAGGTTAAATTCACGATTTTAACACGACGGGGCATAAGGTAAATTCACGAATTCACCCGACAGAAGGGAGGCAGAGCAGGAATTGCCGCGCAGGCCATGAGGCCGGAGCTCGGCGGACGGAGGAGCAGGACGAGGGATGGTAACCGCTCCGAAGGGCAGGGTTTCATACCCTGCATGAAGGAGCGGTGGACAGCCCGGTGCCGTAGGAGCGTTTGCGCAGCAAAGCGAATACCGGCATGGCCCCAAATAATCAGAACAAAATCTATTGATCCTAATTTTTGAAAAGTGGGCAAGCCGGAGGAAAATGTGTAGTTTTGTAGGTCTAATCAACAACCATCAAACAGAACAATTTACATGTCTAAAGTACTCATTATCGGTGCCGGGGGAGTAGGTCGGGTGACGACTATCAAATGTGCTCAACATCCGGACGTCTTTTCGGGGATTATGCTAGCTAGCCGTACCAAATCTAAATGCGACGTTATTGCAGAAGATATTCGGCAGCAGTTAGGTTATACCAATATAGAAACAGCTGCGGTGGATGCCGAAAATGTGCCGGAATTGGTAGCACTTATCCGCTCGTATCAGCCCAAATTGGTGATTCATGTAGCACTTCCTTATCAGGATTTGACTATCATGGATGCTTGCCTGGAAGCTGGTGTGCATTATCTGGATACTGCAAACTACGAACCTAAAGACGAAGCCAAATTTGAGTACAGCTGGCAATGGGCTTACCAGGAACGGTTTAAAGAGGCTGGTTTACTCGCCGTTTTGGGTTGTGGCTTTGACCCTGGTGCTACTAGTATCTTTACTGCACGGGCGGCTAAGCATTTCTTTGACGAAATCCATTACCTGGACATCGTTGATGCAAATGCTGGTGATCATGGCAAAGCTTTTGCTACCAACTTTAACCCCGAGATTAATATTCGCGAGGTTACGCAAAAAGGCCGCTACTGGGAAAATGGCCAGTGGGTAGAAACTGAACCGCACGAAATTATGAAAGTGCTCAACTACCCGGATGTAGGCCCCAAAAATTCCTACCTCATTTACCACGAGGAGCTTGAATCATTGGTGAAAAATTTCCCTACCCTCAAGCGGGCCCGTTTCTGGATGACCTTTGGTGATGAGTACTTGACCCACCTGCGCGTTATTCAGAATATTGGTATGGCGGGTATTGAGCCAGTGATGCACAAAGGTGTGGAAATTATTCCGCTGGAATTCTTGAAGTCTGTATTGCCTGATCCCGGTGATCTGGGCGAAAACTATACGGGCCAGACGAGCATTGGCTGTCGTATTCGTGGCATCAAAGACGGTAAAGAAAAGACTTACTACATCTGGAACAACTGTAGCCATGAAGCGGCTTACAAGGAAACTGGTGCCCAAGGCGTGAGTTATACCACGGGCGTACCTGCGATGACGGGCGCTATGATGGTGGTGACTGGTAAGTGGGGCGGCGTCGGCGTCAAGAACGTTGAAGAGTTCAACCCAGATCCATTCCTGGAAGTATTGGGCAAGCACGGCCTGGAATGGCACGAGGCTCATGATGTGGACTTGGAGCTGTAAAGCTTTTAGTTCGTTTTAAATGAAAACATGAGTCATCCCGAATTTTGGCTAAGGCCAAAATCCAGCCTGACTTTGATTTAGAAAAGGTCATTGAACATCTGAAAAGAATAATTTATCTGACTTTTTGTACGAAACCCCTTGATTTCACTAATAGAAATTAAGGGGTTTCGTTTTTAACGATAAGTTTTGCGGTTGGTCAGCACGGATTTTGATGACAATCAAAATTCGGGATGACTCATATTTGTTTTGTAACGCTAGTTGAAAACTACTGCACCACTATCTTCTTCATTCCTCCCCCGAAGGAGTCTGTATGTAACCTTAGCCAGTAGACGCCAGCCGGGAGATTTAGCGCCAGGGGAGTACGGTAGTTTCCGCTGGGTAAGCTGATGCTTTGCTGGCTCATCTGTTCTCCCAGCGCGTTGAAGATGGTGACTTTACCATCTGTGATAGCGGGCCAGTCGATCACTTCTAGCCAGATTCTATCGCGTGCGGGGTTGGGGTAGAGGTGCCAAGCCGATTGCAGACCTAGCTCTATCAGGTTGGTTGTGGTTACGTTGATGGTATCGGTGATGTCCACGGTTCCACATTCATTTCCTACCGTCAGAATTACTTCGTATTCTCCGGTTTCGAGGTAGGTGTGTACGGGGTTTTCTTCCAGGCTGCTATTGCCGTCGCCGAATAGCCAGCTGTAAGTATCCGCATTGGAGACCGTACTAGTGAATGCTACCATCAAAAGATCATTCTCAGCAGTAAAATCACCTGACGGAGGAGCGCCTACTTCTATGTAATCTGTTTGCGTAAGGACGCTGTTCCCAGATTCGTTGGTGGCAGTCAATTCTACGGAGTAGATGCCTGGTGTATTGTAAATGACGGTTGGGTTTTCTTCCTCAGATGTTGCCGGGTCGGCACCGGGGAATGACCATTGGTAACTCACACCATCGATGGTCTCATTGAGGAACGTAACGCTGAAGGGCGCACAACCCTCTGGAGGCCCCTCGGTGGTAAATGCTACTGAAGGAATGGGGCGCATGACACCGACTTCTTGTGTGAGCGTAGTCGTGCCACATTCGTTGGTCAACTCCAAGGTAACCGTGTAGGTGCCTCCTGTTTCATAGGTGTGGACAGGGTTGGCAGAGGTGTTAGTATTCCCATCTCCAAAGTCCCATGAATAACTGCTGGTATTTTCAACATCACTCATGAATTGAACCTCTAGAAGGTCATTGGTATAAGAAAATTCACCACTTGGTTGAGCGTAGACTTCAATATAAAACTGAGCAACCAGTGTATTGGTGCCTGATTCATTTGTTGCGTTAAGCTGTACGTCGTAAATTCCTGATGTTGAGTAAGTAACCGTGGGGTTTTCTAAGGTGGAGTTGCCCGGTTCGCCACCAGGGAATACCCACATGTAAGAGTTGGCATCAGCGCTTTGATTAATGAAGTTAACCGTCAGTGGCGCACAACCTTGTTGGGAATCTTCGGTGGTGAAGCTCACTTGAGGAATTGGCCGATTTACACCGATTTCCTGCGTTATCACGACCGTTCCACAGTCATTGGTGATGGAAAGGCTCACGGAGTAAGTTCCACCCACATTGTAAGTATGGCTAGGGTTTGGATCCGTACTGGTTTCGCCATCACCGAATTCCCATAAATAGCTATCTGTATTCGTGGTGGTACTTGAAAACTGTGCGGTCAACAAGTCGCTGGTATAACTGAAACTTCCTGCCGCCGATGGGAATACCTCTACCAAACTCTGCGTCTCAGATGTGCTACTGCCTGTTTGGTTAGTGGCCACTAAGGTCACATCGTACACACCCGCCTCAAGGTAGGTAACCGTCGGGTTAGGCAGGGTAGAGGTTTCAGGTACGCCGCCAGGGAAAGTCCATTCATAGGATTCCGCATTGACACTTTGATTGACGTAAGTAACCGTCAATGGCGCGCAGCCGATTGTCGACGCTACGGAGGTGAAGGCGGCTTGTGGTGCTGGCTGCAGAAGGGTGACCTCTTGTGTAATAATCGCTGTACCACATTCATTGCTGATGGTTAAACTTACGGTGTAAGTGCCATTGGTAGCATAGGTGTGCATGGGGTTGGAGGAGGAGCTGGTCATGCCATCTCCGAATTCCCACAAGTAAGTGTTTACATTACTTGTAGTACTGGTAAATTGAGCCGTAAGTTCATCTGTAGTCGTTGAGAAATTGCCACTGGGCCCTGCAAGTACTTCTATATAGTTTTCTTGACTGCCGGTCGCAATCCCGCTCTCATTGCTAGCGATGAGTTGTACCGCATAGCTGCCGGGTGAATCGTAGGTAACCGTCGGGTTTTCATCATTAGAAGTACTGGGTGTCCCACCTGCGAATGTCCATTGATAATTGACGGCGTTTGTACTTTGATTAAGAAATGTGACCGTAAGTGGTGCGCAGCCTTGTGTAGGGTCTAATGTTGTAAATACCACCTCGGGAGCGGGTCTTTGGACGGTAACTTGTTCGGTGATGACCACGGTGCCACAGCCATTGGTAAGCGTCAAACTCACATTGTAAGTGCCGCTGGTGCCGTAGGTGTGTTGTGGGCTTAAGCTGCTGCTAGATGTACCATCTCCAAAGTCCCAGAGGTAGCTGTCTGCATAATCTTCCGTACCGGTAAATTGCACTTCAAGTTGATTTACATCAAAGGAAATGCTACCCACAGGTTCAAAGTCTGCTACTTGAACCACGCTGAAAGTGGTCAATACGACACTACTTACCTCGTTGGTAGCGGTCAGTTGTACCTGATAATCTCCTGGTGTATTGTAGGTGATTACCGGGTTTACATCTGTTGATGAGCTGGGGTTTCCGCCAGGAAAATTCCATAGGTAGGTGTCGGCATTTATACTTTGGTTAATAAAGGTTACCGTTAATGGGGCACAACCTTGTGAAACATCGGTCGTGAAATTTGCTTGTGGCGGTTGCTGTAAGCCAATGGTTTCGATAAAGACGTCGAGTCCACAGCGGGTAGTCACCGTTAATTCTACATCAAAACTACTTCCTGCCGGGAAAGTGTGTTCTGGCGCGTATTCCGTAGAGGTCGTGCCGTCGCCAAATTCCCAAAAGTATTCGGTATCGGCATGTTCTGGTGCTGTAGGCTGGAACTGGTACGTTAGTCCGTTATTGGTGTAGGTGAATTCAGCAATAGCAAGGTTCGTCGAAAGAATGCTGATTTCTTCTACTCTTTCACAACCATAAAAGTCAGTAGCGGTAACACTGTAGATGGAGGTTGATCCAGGTATGGAAGGTACGTAGATACTCGACGTTGTTTCTCCTGTACTCCATTGGTAATTATCTGCCGGGCTGGCTACAAGCAGGGCCGAATCACCAGGACAAACAATCGTGTCTAAAGACATTAATGCTAATCCTGGCCCAACGACAGTGACGCTGTCTTCGTAAGTACAGCTCAGGTCATTGTAGGTGACAATAACTGGAATGACATTTTCTTCTCCTGGGCTAAGGTTTTCAAATGTTCTTGGGTTTTCTGGAGCTTGCAGGTCCGACCACAAGATGATGGTTTCTCCATTGTTGTCTGGAAAGCTGACTTGCCCAACTGTTGAGGAACAATCATCCACGGTGAACTCATAAACGAATGGTGGTGCCTCAAGGTAATTAGCTGTAAAGTCGAGCGTATCGCTACATCCTTGGGGATCGTACCCGACCAAACGCAATTCAAGGTCATCGTCGATTGGTCCGAAATCCCACAAGTTTTGACTGGGGAAGTAGGAAGGACTAAGCACTTGGCCGGTATTGGCCTCCAGCCATTGATAACTGCTGCCGCCTGCTGCTGTCAGTTGTAGGCGGTTGTCGGCACAGGGGGCTCCAATAAAATAATCGACCTCCAGCGGTAGCGAATCCCGGAAAGAGACCATAATAGAATCACTAATTCGACAGCCATTTTTCCTGATAGTTAGGTAATAAGTGCCATCTTCATACACAAAAGGATCTTGCTCGTTACTGGTAAAGTCATTGGGGCCATCCCAGCTAAAAGTAGCGTTTTCCAAAACGGGCCACACTGCTCCGCGCAATTGGATACTGTCTAAGCTACAACCTGCTATCACTCGGGGCAATACCTCGAAAGGATAGTCAATGTGGACGATGTCTATGACACCGGTATTGCAGTAGCCAAAAGACGGGGCACTAGGTGCTTCGACGAGAATGCCATAATAGCCGGTATCTAATTCGGCAGGAGAAACAAAGGGCATAGTCACTCCGGGGTAGGAGTAAAGCAATTCATCATCGAGGCTAAATACGGATACATCGAAACTACCTAGGTCAGTAAATGGACTGTTTATCACCAAGAAGCCATCCATTTCCCCAGGACAAGAAACAGGTTGTTCATCAATCAGGGCAAACCAAAAGTCGCAATTTTCTATGTTGCAAAGGCTGTTGTCTACATTCAAAGATAGAACCTCATCTAACTGATCATCACAAGTGTTAAACGTCCATGAACCGGAATCTCCATCACCGTTTACTCGGATTTCAATGCTTAAATCGAGGTCAAAGGCTGTAGGGTTTGGTGGACAATCTGCGACGGTGATGTTCCAGCAGAATTCACGAGGAATGGGAGGGATTGAGGAACATTGGCCTTGACCATCCCCCCAGTTATTGCCAGGGTCCCCGTCGTAAGGGAAACCTCCGCATTCTAACCCTTGAGAACTGTCGTAAGCAAATCCAGGTCCAAAGTATTCACCGGTAGAGCAGCTTACCCAAGAATCATACCATTCCCAATATCCTTGGAAATTGCAACTTTGAGGTAGCTCATAGACCAAGCTAGAAAGGTCCCAGCCCTCGCCATGGAAGATTTCTACGGAGTGTACCCAGTTGGTGGCAATAGGGTCCCACTGTTCAATCGTGTAGCAGATATTAACCTCCTGCCCGGGTTGGTAGGTGTTGCCCGGTTGGCTGGGGAGCGGGGAGAAAGAGACACGGTCACTTACCAAGCAACTGGGGTCAATAGAGGGATTTATGTCATTACAATAAAGGGTGGTAATAGTGAAGTTGAAGTTGTTTTGATCGCTGTTGGAGCCACCACTAATTCGTAAAAAATAAGTGACGTCAGAATTCAATTCAACCTCTCCTTGGGCATTGCCATCGCTGCTGCTAGCACAAATTAGCTCTATGCCTTGGCCGCAACTTGCATTTTCAATAACATTGAATTCGGGGGTGTTCAATCCTGTGACGCTGATAGAGATACAAGTATTTTCAGTAGGTGTGAATTTATACCATACATCGGCGCCAAACCCACTGAATAGCCCTCCTGGAGAGCAGTCCATATAGTATGTCGGTAATTCTGGCGTTGCACCAATATTATTACCCTCGAAGGCGTATGTTAGTCCAGGTTGGGAAGGAAAAAAAATCTCGCGTGCTACAGTACAGCTGTCATTGGTAGGTTGTGCCAATAAATCGTTTCCTCCAAATACGTTGAGCAAGAGTGCAAGTAAAAGATACCTGTAGGCATAAGAATGGCCTTGAGACAGGTGGCCTGTCAATGATTTCAAAAACATAGTCGTGTGGTTTGTTATACGTAGAAAAATACCCAGAGAAAAGCTCAGTAAGTCAACTTTTGTAAGCACTATCCATTGTTACTTTTGTCGTAACAATGGCAAGTGTCTATTTAGTTTTGGTTTTTTGGGTGTGGGTACCAGTAAGACCCTGCTAGATGCAAAATCGCTGCTTTATACCAAATAAAAATGGGAGCTGTAGGGATATTATTACCTTTGGGTTAAATGATTAGTAAGCCTTAAAAAATTTATGAATTAGCAATGGATGTAAGTCAATTTCCCTCTCCCGCGTTTATTTTGGAAGAAGAAAAATTAATCGCCAATCTGGAAAAAATAGCGGCAGTTCAAGCTGCTGCTGATATTCATATTATTCTGGCACTCAAGGCTTTTTCAATGTGGCCAATGTTTCCTTTGGTAGGGAAATACCTCACCGGAGCAACGGCTTCTTCGCTAGGAGAAGCTCGCCTTATTTTTGAGGAAATGGGCGTGAAGGCACACACCTATTCTCCGGCGTATTTGCCCGAAGAATTTGGTGAATTATTGACGTATAGCAGTCACCTTACTTTTAACTCCATTGGCCAATATCTTCAATATGAAGACCAGGTCAAAAACAGTGAGGTGTCCGTTGGCTTACGCGTAAATCCCGAGTATTCAGAGGTAGAAACAGACTTGTACAACCCGGCATCGCCCATTGGGCGGCTAGGAGAAACGCGACCTAATATCCCCGATGTTTTGCCGGATGGTATTGAGGGTTTTCACTTTCATACGCTTTGCGAATCTTCCAGTTTTACTTTTGAGCGGACATTAGCGGCTTTTGAAGAGAAGTTTAGCACCTTCTTTCCCCACCTGAAGTGGGTAAACTTTGGAGGCGGCCACCTCATGACACGAGCCGATTATGATCGCGAACATCTAGTGAAGGTATTGAAAGGCTTCAAAAGCCGCTATCCTCACCTTCAAGTCATTATGGAACCAGGTAGCGCGATTGCCTGGCAGACGGGCTTCTTACTCTCACGCGTACTGGATATCATTGAGAATAATGGCACGAAAACAGCCATCCTGGATGTCTCTTTTACGGCTCACATGCCGGATACGCTGGAGATGCCCTATCGGCCAGCCGTACGTAATGCAACAGACCCTGTAGAAGGCAAACCGACCTACCGCCTGGGTGGCGTGAGCTGCCTTGCCGGAGATTACATGACGGAGTACAGTTTCGACAAACCACTAAAAATCGGCGATCGCTTGATCCTGGAGGATATGATCCATTACACGATGGTCAAAACGTCGATGTTTAATGGCGTGAAGCATCCTGATATCGCTGTGTTGCGCCCTTCTGGGCAGTTGGAGGTATTGCGTACTTTTAGCTACGAGGATTTCAAAAGCCGTCTGGGATGAGCAGTATGTTGACCGCCTACCGTAGTTTGGTAAATGACTTGTCTGAAACAGTAGGAGAGGGGGAAGCTCAATCCATTGCTCGCCTATTTTTTGAAGACTTATTTGGCTGGCACCGTGGCCGGAGAGACCGAGATATCTCGCCCAATGAAGAACAATTGTTAGCGAGTAGTAAAGCGCGGTTACTGGCCGGAGAGCCGGTACAGTACATTACCGAGCAAGCTGATTTTTACGGCTTGCGCCTAAAAGTTGGTCCAGGTGTACTGATCCCTCGCCCGGAAACGGAAGAATTGGTGGAATGGGTGTTGGAGGAAAAAGGTAAGAGTAACAAATCACCAAAAATACTGGACATTGGCACCGGCAGTGGCTGCATTCCGCTAGCGATCAAGAAAAACTGGCCCGTTGCTGAAGTGTGGGCGATAGATGTGAGTGAAGAGGCCTTGGCCATTGCTCGCGAAAATGGCGCCCGCCAAGGCTTGGAAGTACACTGGAAACAAGTAAATATTTTGGATTCCACTACTTGGACCGACCTGCCGAAATTTGACATCATCATCAGTAACCCTCCCTACATTCCGCACAAAGAGGCCGTATTAATGCCAGATGGTGTCAAACGCTACGAGCCTAATCTAGCCCTCTTTGTGGAGGACGATGATGCGCTGATCTTTTATCGAAAAATCATGGAATTGGCGATTCAGCAGGCGCAAGCTGAAAGTGCACTCTTCTTTGAGTGCAATGAATTCAATGCGCAAGAGGTAGCTACCATGGGGACGACTTTGGGTTTTGAAAATGGCGAGTTGCGCAAGGATTTGCAGGGGAAATGGAGGATGTGGCGAGGGGGGGATAGATAGGTTAAGTTATGCACGCCGTCCACAAGGTAGGCCGGTTCTTATGTCTCGTTAATCTCCAAAATTATAGCCTCGAATCTTCAATATTCTCGTCACTCATTTTACTGGAAACGCCCACTGACTCAGAGCGTATCTGGGTAATAAATCTAGTTGCCTCTAACCCAGGTCTGATGGGATATTTCAATGACTAAAACAGAAACAGGCTGATATTTCTGTAGATAAGAAAACATGATATACTACGACTAGGATAAAAGTCAATTATTTACCAATAATAATAATAATATCCCATCAGATTTGTTAAGAAATAATTCTTAAAGTATGAAACAAGTTTTATTCATATTGATTGGTCTTCCCTTATTTCTAATGGCTCAAGAAAACGATAAGCAACATTGCTATTACATCAAATTCTTAGATTTTTACGGAGTCGATAGCTCTCAAGAAGTAGCGATATGGTCTAACGATGATATTAGTCAATTTTCCCATAGACTTACCGATAGTTATGATGTGACCAATCCTAATTTTCTAATTCCCGTCATCATCGCACAACTTCCTTCCTATCATTCTAATTGTAATGCAAATATAGATACGTCTACTCTCGATAATCTTACGCGGCTTTATGGTCTTCTCAGCAAGACGCCATTTTCTAAGCTATTAAATGCAGATAAGGATACTCAGATCGACAATGTTCGAAATAGCTTCTATCACCTAGTCGAAAAGGACTCGTTAGTCTCTGAAATGTTATTTACTATGGATGATGGCCCTTTTACAGGAGAAAATATATCTGACAGTGTCATCCTGACTGGACCAATCCGCACTGTGCAATTGCCACTTGGAACTTTATCCATATACGAACAACTCAATAAAGTTATTCTAGAGTATAAAGGAACGAGCAATAGAGTGACATGGAGAAAAGCAATAACCTATAACGACAATGAATACCTCTCAGATCTTTTCATTCCTGATGAAATTATCACTACAAGTAGTTTAGCGATAGAGGTTAACATATACTTAAATAAAGAGAAAGTAAGCTTATTTATCAGGAAAACTGGTGGATTTATGTTTTACTTCTATTCTTGGTAACTTAAGATTTGTGCCTTCAGGGTAATGATCTTTGATCTCCCCCCAATTGTTAGGACAACGAAATTGAATCTTTTTTTGAGACCGCCCTTTCGCTTTATACTGGGTAGAATACGAAACCACTAGGCTATTAAATACTGGTCTACTTTAGCCTATATTTCTCCCAAATGATAAATGCGTCGCACCCGAAACTGGTTTTGGTTTGCCCCCTTACAAACCGAACTGTAGAAAGTCCGATTTGTAGGGGCGCAAACGACTGACACCAAAATATACTATTATGAAAAACTTAGATTATCGCACCAAGTATGGATTAATCTATTTTTTAATTCTATTTTTCACATCAAATATAGAAGCACAATCCGCATCTAATTTAAGCAACCAATCTAAAGAAATCAGTATACAACTATTATATGGGCGAACACCTGCTTTAGATTTTGAAAGAAATTACCCCGTGCTACAGCCTGGAAAAGGAGACGCAGTCTCTGATGGGTCTGCTTTATTTGCGTTATGTGCAAATTTTTCAAAAACCGTCCGAAAAAACTTAATGTGGGATATCGGGCTTGAAACAGGGCTTAATTCTTACCAACTACGCGTCATTGCTGATGAAGAGTTTTTAGACCTTGGATGGGAACAGCCCTATGTCAGCGAATTAACGTTCTATGATGTACTCTATTCATCAGCAATACTAAGTTTTCGATACAATATCCCTTTAACACAAAAGAATTTGATTTTCTTAAAAGCTGGTGTGAGAACAAGTTTCTTTTTGCCGATTGTTGCAGATATTCAATTTAGAGCCTCCCCTCAGCCGAATCAGAGCTTTAATATTTTTTCTACTACAGTTCAGTATAATGAAAAAAACAATGTTATTATTTCCCCTAATTTAAGTGTCGGATATTCCCACAAGCTGCCTGAATCCAAGATTTCACTAAACACTGTAATCAATACGTCATTTTCCAGAAAAGAAATCCTCGCTGGAAATTATCGAATCAACGGCGATCAAGAGACACTTGAAGGTAGGTTGTCAAAAAAAATGATGCTCTTAACTCTAGGCGTAGGTGTTAGCTATAGTTTTCAATAAATAAAGTTATTCTTTGCAGTAGCGCTGTATACATAAAATAGCTTATCTTAAGATTCAGAGAGAGCGCGTTAAAAAGGAGCTACTCAGTCGCCCGACTGCTGTAGCACCTTTGCTTTCTATTGCCATTCCAACTTGAACTACAAATATCCAAGATAAGCGACAACAGAGACATCAAAGGGTGAAGGGGGTAATGCTTTCGCCTTATACTGGGTAAAAGGCAAAAATTCAGCGTAAAGCTATTGCTCACTTTTCTGCAATGATTTTCTAAGGAAGGTAAGCTTGATCCTATGGCTATTCCCTGCGCTAGGGGTAGTAGCCAGCCCCGCAACGCGGGGAGCCCGACCAGCGGAAGGGCCGAGTGAGCAGCGAGTGGCGAATGACCCGACCCCGATCATCGGGAGGGGGAGCGCCCTTTTTTAAGTGGGAAGTCAGAGGTGGGAAGTCGGAAGTAAGGTGGTATATGCCAAAGTTGGAAGGGTGTAAGCGTAGGCTGTACAATCTGATGTTAAAAGGAGTGAGACGCTTTTAGGCCTGTGTTCACGACCCACCCTCTAGCTCCCTCCCTTTGTGATGGAGGGAGAACTTTGATTCGTAAAGTGTTGATTATCAATAAAATTAAGTGATGCGGAAAGCCCCTCGCCTGGCTAGGGAGGGGTTGGGGTGGGTCGTGAATTAAAGCTAAATACGTCTCAGCCCAAACAGGTACAGATTGAACAGCCTAGGTGTAAGCGTTGGGTGGCCGAATGTAGGAATCATCCGCAACTGGCACTAAAAAGTCGGAGTTCGGAAGTGGGAAGTATTTGGCCCCAACTTTTGCACCCTTACACTTTTACATTAACAAACAAACCATCAAACCAACACTAAACCACATCCATCCCCATTATCCGCTCCTCCAGCTGCTCAATCAACTCCTCTAAATTCCAAGCATCTTCGATACGGAAGTCTCCAACTTGAGTACGACGAAGTTCCGTCAAATGAGCACCACTGTCGAGTACTTGCCCCATATCGTGGGCGAGCGATCGTACATAGGTACCTTTAGAACACTGCAAGCGAAAGCTCACATCGGGAATCTCGATATTGGTAAGTTCAAACTCGTGGATGTGAACGGTACGTGCCTTGATTTCAATAACCTCACCTTTACGTGCTCGCTTGTAGAGCGGTTGCCCATCGACTTTGATGGCCGAAAACATGGGAGGTACTTGCTGGATGGTGCCCATAAATTGCTGACGAGCGGCCTCCAGGCTTTCTGGTGTGATATGCTTGTAGGGGAATTCGCGATCTACGTCTGTTTCAGAATCGTAGGAAGGCGTGGTACCACCTAGGCGGAAAGTACCTGTATATTCCTTGCCTAATCCCTGAAAGTCGGTAAGCTTTTTGGTGAACTTACCGGTGCAGATGATGAGTAAGCCAGTAGCTAGTGGGTCGAGTGTGCCCGCATGGCCTACTTTGATGCGTTTAATACCGGTAATCCGCTTTAGTCGATGCCGGATTTTATTCACAACATCAAAAGAGGTCCAGCCTTGCGGCTTATCCACCAAGAGGGTTGTACCCGCTTGAAAATCCATCAACTTTACGGAAGGAGGTTCAGTTTCGTTCATCCTATTAATCTGGTTAAAGCGCCCAAGCTATCATGGCAATAGCAGCTATGATAAAGCAATAGATGGCAAAATAGGTTAATTGACTGTTTTTCACAAGTTTAATCATCCACTGGCAAGCAAACAGGCCAGTAATGAAAGCTGCTGCGAAGCCAATCATCAGCGGAAGAAGGTTAGGCGTTTCCACAAAATCACCATCCAAGACATCTTTAGCGATCTTACCTAAAATTAGTGGAACGACCATCAAAAAGGAAAAGCGTGCTGCTTTTTCTCGGTCAATACCAAGTAATACAGAAGTGCTAATCGTAGCCCCGGAACGTGAGATGCCAGGAATAATGGCGATGGCTTGAGCAATACCTATGAGTAAGGCATGTGACCAGCCTACCTCTTTGTCTGTTATCTTAGCCCGATCTGCCATGAATAGCAAGAGGCCAGTAATGACCAACATCCCTGCTACGAGTGGAATTTGTTGAGCAAACAATTGCTCAATTGCATCCTCAAACAGAAGTCCGACCAGTGCAGCTGGAATCATTGATAAGATAACCTTTCCACTAAAACGACTTGCTTCGTTGTTCTCGAAAGCAAACAGTCCTCGGAAGATTTCCATGATGTCTTTCCGGAAAATGACAATAGTACTCAAGGCTGTAGCAGCATGAAGGACAATGGTCATCAGTAGACTTTCTTCGGCAGCACTGGTGTCTCCAAGAAAGAATTTTGCGAGCNNGATGCCCGCTACTACTCACCGGCAGAAACTCGGTTAATCCCTGAATGATACCAAGCAGGGCAGCTTGTAAAAATTCCAAGAAGAATTATTTTTTGAAAATTGCATATACTTCTACAACCAGACCGGCGAGAATTACGATAGGAGCCAAAACAGTTCGGCGGAAGCTATAGATAATATCTTCTTCCCAAACATCAGCGCTGGGCATGTGACCGCCGCTCATGAGCATCATCCCTATTAGTACCAATGCAAAACCTACGCCCATCCAAATATAGGTATCGCGATTAAAGGTAAATTCACGTTGGGTAGAGGCTGTACTACTGCTGCGGGTACGGGCAGTGGCAGGGCTGCGATCAGAATCTTTAGAAGTTGTGCTTACAACAACTTTCTTCTTGCTAGGCTTATTACTCATTGATTATTTTTCCTTGATATTGCGCAAAAAATATATTGAATATTCTCTGGTGTTTCTCAATTGGGCAAAGGTACACGTTTTTTAGTAGAGTTCATCTTCCCGCATTCGCAGGTACTTTCTTACGACGACATAGGTGCTAAGCCAGTTGATGACCATTCCTAAAATAATGAGCCCTGCAAATAAACTAGCGAAAGCCAGTGGGTGCTGAAGTGCTCTAATTTCAGGGATCTGCTGTTGAAACCAAAATTGCAGCAAAAGGAGTAGCCCAATGGCAAGCAGCGCACTTAGTAAGCCGTGCCAGAGTGATTTTCGTAAATAGGGCCGCGAGATAAACTCCCAACGAGCGCCTACCAATTCCTGTGTTTTTATGAGAAAACGATTGGCATACAGAGCCAGGCGGATGGTGTTGTGAATGACCGTAAGGGCCAGCAAGACAAAAAGAGCGGCTATACCTAATAAAATCCAACTGATCCTTTTGATGTTTCGTGTCAACTGATCAATGAGGCTTTCCTGATAGTAAACGTCGTTGATGATCGGGTCTTTAATGAGTACTTCGCGGATGCGTTGAAGGCTGTCCGGTGTAAGGTAAAGCGCACCTACGTTGAAAGTGTAAACATCATACAGCGGGTTGGGCAAATCCAGGCTCAGGAGGTCCTCGCCGAGGTCGTCGCTCATCAATTCCAGGGCCTCCTCCCGCGAAGTGAACTCTACGGATTGAGGGATCACAAATGAACTTTTACTAAGCTTGTTTTCCAGTGCCAGTCTTGCAGAATCTGCTGGGGTATTGGTCAGCTCAACAATGATGTCAACTTGTTCTTTGAGGACTTTGGTCAGTCGTTGGCTCTGTAGCAGGAGTAGCCCAAAGAAGCCTAATAGAAAAAGTACGGCAGCTACACTGATGATGGTGTAGAGGTAATTTGGCCGATGTTGAGGTGGTTGCTGTTGCGGCTTACTCATGGAGCAAATGTAGGAAAATTGAAGGACTAAGGAACAGCACGAAAACAAAAACACACTTTGTTTTCTGTGCAATGCTAATGCTTATTGGTGTGAGATTTATCGAGCGGCAAAGAGACGCCTAGTTTCCCAAACATCCGGGCGATGCGAAAACGCCGGAAATAAGCACCTTCTTCTTTGGTTACCGCGTACTTATCTCTACGCAGCCAAGCCTCGCAGAAGCCATACATGACCGCCAAGCCTGAAATGATAAATGGCCGATGACGAGTGGCCGTTTTGGCCGCAGAAATCAGGCTGATCCAAAAACCATAACGAAGGCGATAGAAGCTGTAGCCAATGCGCACTTGGATTTTTACCAAACCGGTTTTAGTGCCTAAGGGGCGGTAGTGTTTGATGGGCAAAGACTCATCAACCTTCACTTCCCAGCCATGGTATTGCAGGAGGATTTCGTCTGCTGAATCCCAGCCGATGGTAGACCGTATGCCATTGATATCCTCAAATGCGGCTTTGCGCCATGCTTTGAACGCCCCTTTTACATGGTCGCGATCAGAGATGTTTTCGTAGACCCATTTCCCATTTTTCTCTGTCAGGAGTTGCCCGCCGGCAAGCCCCACTTTAGGGTGTTTTTTGAAGATATTGGTGATTTTCTCGAAATAGTCAGGCGCTAATATGATATCGGCGTCCAGTTTTACCAAAAAATCATAGGATGCAACAGGAATGGCGTTGTAGCCATGATAGAAGGCGTTCACGATTTTAGCGCCCCCAGCGTAGCCTTTGTCCTGTGAAAGGTGAACGGGGTGAATCCAGAGATGCACTTTAGCATATTCATCAATAATTTCTTTTGTGCGATCACTGGAACCGTCATTGACGACCATCAGTGCGGCAGGCAAGTGTGTTTGTTGAATAATGCAATCAATGGTTGCGGGTAAGAATTCCTCCTCGTTGTAAGCAGGGATGATAACGATATACTGCATATTCCTTGATAAGGCGAAAAAACTAAAGGTTTATCTCCGAAATTTGTACCAAATTTGCTGGGTCAGAATAATCGTACTGAATGATCTTTTCAGGTCCAATGACGAGTAACTTGTCATTGAGTACAATCACATCATTCGCATGAATATTGGTCAGCTGGCTAATGGTATTCACTTGGTTAACATCGCTGATATCGAGGATTTTTAGCCCGTTAGCTCCTTCACAAAGAAAGAGCACGTCGCCAGCCAAACCCAAACCTCGCGGGTCATTCATCGGATAGGAGGCTACTGGATTGGGGTTTTGGATATCCTGGACATTGTAAATATTCAGTACATCTTCGGTGACCAAAGGTCGGAACAATCCAGCACAACTTTGAATGCGTAAGGTTACGAAAGCAAATTCATCATTGGCGACGACAGGGTCACAGCCGACGACGTGGTCAACCTGGGAGCGAAATACGGGTTCTCCTGTGCTGCTGATTTCATAGATGCTCATGCCCGAAGTTGAACCCAGAAACAACAAATCATCTAGGGGAAAAATGGTTTCCTGCCCTTCGTTTAAGCTGACCTCCCCTTGAGGCGTTAACCCACCGTTTTCTTCTGTTTTAAACCACTTGAGCGTAGTTACCTCCAAAGTGTAAAGGTAATCACCAACGACGGTGAAACGTGCCAGTGATCCACCCTGCCCTGTAGAGCTGCTACTGTTTAGCGTAGCCGCTGAATCGTTGGAACAGGCTAATAGGGCAAAACAGAAGAAAAAATAAATTATGTATTTCATCAAAATATTATTTAGTTAGACCTTCGGTTTTTTGCCGAAAGTTGTCAAGGGATGCGTGGCGATACAATCGCCACTTTGAGTAGTGTGTAGAGAGATCGTTTACTGCCTCTCTACTCTTTACCATGAGGGCGCGAAGCAGCCCGAGAGCCCTCTGCAGACTTTTGCTGGTGGCAAATTCGAGCCTATTCCCGCCAGCATTCCGGTTCACGTATTGTCGTTTCAAACCAGCCAACCACTTGGCCAAGATTTGGATCAACGCATTCAAAATACCCGATGTAATTTTCGGGAAAATCACTGCCGGTAACCTGATAAACATTGGCTAACCGCTCTACGACCTCAATATCGGTAAGGTCGCTGATATTGATACCTACCAAATCATTGACATTATTGGCATAGAGAATCCCATTGCGGATGGCGAGGTCAGAATTTCCGGCAATTTGCAGAAAAGCTTCGGCTTTAGGTTGTGTCGGATCACTATTGTCGAAGATATGGATGCCTCGCCCGCGCTCGGTGGCATAGATAAAGGGGGACTTGTAGTAAATCTTCCCCAGGTTTTCGATGCTTTGAGGGGCGAGTATTTGTATATCTTGCCAATCATCACTGGCATAAATAGGAGCAAGGCCAATGACTTCTGCTGGAATGGTCTGGCGCTCCTGGATACACGCGTTTAGAAGCAAGGCAAAGAAACAACAACAAGTAAAAATTCTCATAACCTAGATTTTTCAACGGTGAAATTACGGTAAAATATGTAGATGAACACAAGATGCTTTTGCATTCCTTGAGGTAGCTCAGCAGGGATACAAAGCGGCAAGGATAAAGAGGTTTCGATGTAAAAAAAATAACCATTTGCACGTTAGCACAAATGGTCAATTCAATAAATTAATTTCTGCCGGTTTTTCGGGTGTCAGTAGAGGCGTAAAACAATGGGTAGTGTTGCTCCGAAATGAATTTGGTTTATAAACCGGGGCGCATTTCTAAAGGAGCTTTTCAGCAACAAAACTAAAATTAAACTAAAAACGTCCTTTCTAGGATCATTTCGTTTGTTTTAGCAAAGTTTTAACGCTTTTGTCAGCTGTATTGCTGCTTGATGCCCTTGCATCAAAGTGAATTTAACCATTGATCTATATCTAAGGCCGTTTTGTAGGCCGTTCGCTTTAAGTACAAATTACGCAGAATTATATCCTTATACAGTTCTTCCTGCTCGCTCTCGTATTGTTGTCGGGCTTCTCGTTCGGCCTCTGGATAATATTCCAGCCAATAATCTACTCGTTGCTGTAAGAATGTCAGATAATCAGTATAGCGGTCGGCATCTACATTATTTTGTAAGCTCAAAATAGCCAACTGTAAAACACGGATGTCAATGGATTGATGTCTTATAAGTGTTTCCAGGTAGACCTTCAGCTTTTCTTTCGCAATTAAATTATCGGTATGTATCAAATAGTCATCAACCACTCGGAGCAGCATTTCTTGAATTTGGTTGGAATACTGTTGCTCCAAAGACCAATTCGGTGTCATTTGTAGTAGATACTCATCAGACCAAGCTACTACTTCTTGCCAATTTTCATCGGGGTTAGGATAATTTTTTCTGATCTGATTATAATACAAACTGATTTCTTGTGGCTTTCGCAATTGAGTTACTCCAAAAAAATCTTTTGTGATGACGCCTGGCTTACCTTTATGCCAGTAATTTTTCACCATGTCGTTAAACTGTCGCTCACGATGAGTTTCATTTAACCCTTCTTTCCAATCACTAGAAAGAGATGGAGATTCTTCTATTTGTAGTTGAACCACATTATCGCTACAGGCAGTGCAACACAAAATGAGGCTTAACGCAAATACAGGATATATAATGTTTTTCATTTTCATTTTCTATTTTTGTTTAACAACCTTGACATTCGAAAACACAGTCTCCCCATAGATTGTCAGGGCAGTCTGTACAATTTGATGTATTGAACCAGCATTCTGAACTACCTCCTGAGCCACCCCCTGAATCACTACTACTACCACCACCACTACTACCACCGCCGGAATCGGCATAAGGGCAACATCCGTGATGACCTAAATCCCAAGTAAGTGGAGGGACAAAATCTGCTGAGTTTCTTATGAATACATTACCTTCTGAATCAGTAATTATCAAATACCAGTCAGTAGTTTTACAGTCACCATCAGGATCATTGAAATAAATCTAGTTAATAAAATCACCAGCTATAAAAGTGCATTCAAAGATGTAATCTCCAGAAGAGCCATCTTGTCCAGAACTATTTACTCCAAGACCAATTAATAAGATAAATGAAAATAGATGTTTTAATTTTATGAGCGCAGTGTTTTTTGTTTTAGAGCTTTGAAAAAAAAATCTTCCGAAGAAGTACATATGGCTATATAAGAGCCAAAATAAAGGATTTTTTTGATTCTACCTCTAAAATATATTTTAAATGTATGTGAAAATATTTGTAAAACAAAATAGGGAAATTGTTTTTTGTAAATCCTAATTTATGTTCTCCAAATATAAAATTTGTAAATTTCATATTGGCAATATAAATGCGTTCCTTTTAAGTCTAGACAAAGGAATAAGGATAATTTTCTGGAATCGTTTATCTTCGCACCTATTTCCTGCTGGCCTACAGGAACTTTTTATGTTGTTCAGGCTTTGTTTTCTTTCAACCAGAAGAATTAACCAATGGATTATCAAGCTCGCGACATTGAGCAGAAATGGCGGCAGCGCTGGGAAACCGAAGGTACATATCATGTATCTAACGAAAGTGACCGTCCGAAATACTACGTTTTAGATATGTTTCCTTATCCTTCGGGGGCAGGGCTACATGTGGGGCACCCGCTGGGGTACATCGCCTCGGATATCTATGCACGCTACAAACGACTACAAGGGTTCAATGTACTGCATCCAATGGGGTATGACTCGTTTGGTTTACCCGCAGAGCAGTATGCAATCCAGACGGGAATTCATCCGGCTATTGCTACTTCAGAAAACATTGACCGTTATCGCCAGCAGTTGGAGAACCTTGGTTTTTCTTTTGACTGGAGCCGGGAAGTACGCACGAGTAGTCCGGAATATTATCGCTGGACCCAATGGATATTCCAGCAGTTATTTAAGCACTATTTTGATAAAGATGCAGGGTGTGCCAAACCCATTACCGAGTTGGTCGAGCGCTTAGCCTCTAAAGGTAATGCTGGGCTTAATGCAGACTGCGAAGAAGAGACGCCGATCATCACTGCTGCAGATTGGAATGCGATGAACGAGCGGGAACAGCAGTTGTTTTTATTGAACTACCGCCTGACTTTTCCTGAAGAGAGTTACGTCAACTGGTGTCCTGCCATGGGAACCGTTTTGTCGAATGACGAAGTTAAAGACGGTGTCAGTGAGCGGGGTGGCTATCCCGTAGAGCGTAAATTGATGGCGCAGTGGAGTATGAGAATTACTGCCTATGCCGACCGTTTATTAGACGGTTTGGATGATATTGACTGGCCGTATAGCTTGAAGGAACAGCAACGCAACTGGATTGGTCGTTCTGTGGGCGCTAGTGTGAAATTTTCCTTGGCGGAAGATGCAGCTACCAAGATCGAAGTGTTTACTACAAGAGTGGATACGATTTATGGAGCAACCTTTATGGTATTGGCGCCTGAGCACGACTTGGTAGATCAGATTACCACCGCTGCTGAACAGGCAAATGTAGACGAATACCGCACTTGGGCAGCTTCTCGCTCGGAGGTAGAGCGTATGGCCGAAGTGAAGAAAGTGACGGGTGCTTTTACGGGAGCTTACTGCATCAATCCGTTCAACGAGCAGCCTATTCCTATTTATATTGCCGATTACGTTTTGGCGGGTTATGGCACTGGTGCCGTAATGGCCGTACCATCTGGTGATCAGCGCGACTGGAATTTTGCTACCCATTTTGATTTGCCAATCATCCCTATTTTGGATGCCCAGCAAAACCTGGAAACAGAAGCTGATGCGACCAAGGAAGGAAAGTATATCAACTCTGGCATGATTAATGGCCTGAGTTATGAAGAAGCAACCCCTAAATTGATTGCCTGGCTTGAGGAGCAAGGTATAGGCAAGGGGAAAGTACAATATCGTTTGCGCAACGCGGTTTTTAGTCGCCAGCGTTACTGGGGAGAGCCTGTGCCCGCTTACTGGAAGGACGATGTGCCTTACTTGGTTGCGGAAGAGGAATTGCCGCTGGTACTTCCTGATGTTGATAAATATTTGCCTACCGAAACCGGTGAACCACCACTAGGACGTGCTGAAAACTGGAAATACCAAGGTAAGTATGATTACGAATTGAGTACCATGCCTGGTTGGGCGGGCTCCTCTTGGTACTGGTACCGCTATATGGACCCTCACAACAGTGATGCATTTGTAGGAAAAGAAGCGGTCGATTACTGGCAGGGGGTAGACCTTTATGTTGGTGGATCAGAGCACGCTGTAGGGCACTTGTTGTACAGCCGTTTCTGGAACCATTTTCTGTCTGATTTGGGACTTGTTCCTCAGAAGGAATATGCTGCCAAGCTGATCAACCAGGGCATGATCCAGGGCGTAATCGAGTATATCTACCTTATCAAAGCAGACGAGGGGGATAGCAGCCGGGTATTTGTATCTGCCGATAAATTAGGTGACTATCCTGATGCTGATTTTGCTCAGATTCCTGTTCACGTTGATTTTGTCAGTGAATACGGGAGGGATGAATCCTATCTGAACGAGGAAGGCATCAAGCAGTTTATCGAATGGCGACCTGATTATTCAGCAGCAACCTTTGTCACCAATGACGCAGGCCATTTGGTGACCAAATCAGAGGTCGGAAAAATGTCGAAGCGCTACTTCAATGTGGTGAACCCTGATGATGTGGTTGCGAAGTACGGCGCCGATTGCTTCCGTATGTTCGAGATGTTCCTTGGCCCGGTTGAGCAAGCTAAACCATGGAATACGAATAGTATTAGCGGAACGAGCCGGTTCTTAAATAGTTTCTGGCGCTTGTTCTATAATCGTGACGAATGGGTAGTGAATGAGGACCAGCCTACGAAAGAGGAGCTGAAGAGTTTGCATACTGCCATCAAGAAAGTAACAGAAGACGTAGAGCGTTTTTCATTTAATACTTGTGTGAGTGCCTTTATGGTAGCGACCAATGAACTTGGTAAAGCCAAATGCCACAAGCGCGCTATTCTGGAACCACTTTTAGTACTGATGGCTCCATTTGCGGTACATATGTGCGAGGAGCTATGGGAAAAGCTGGGACACACGACCAGTGTACACCACGCCGCCTGGCCAGTGCTGGAGGAAAAGTGGCTGATCGAGGAGAATATTACTTATCCTATTGCTATTAATGGCAAGACGCGAGCTACTGTTGATTTTCCTGCCGACTCGACCAAGGCTGATCTAGAAGCTGCCGCACCTGGTTTGGAAGAGATCCAAAAATACTTGGAAGAGAAAACGATACGTAAGATTATCGTTGTACCAGGTCGGATGATTAACATCGTAGTAGGGTAGAAGACGTTCGCGGAAAATAACTAAGTAGGATAGAACACAGATCAAACGGATAGAACAGATTAACACGGATTTCTTTTAAAGAAAAAACCGTGTTAATCTTGTTGAATCCTGTTAAATCCGCGTTCTATCCTTTTTTATAGTAGCTGACCTGACCACATTAAACCGTCTGCAAGATATCGTACTGTGTTACAATCTGCCAAGTACCTGCCTGGGTTTTGGTGATCACAGCAGGAATACGCTTGTTGAGGTAAGGACGTAACTGGCTCAATGGAGTTTCGCACTGTACTACCGGGAAAGGATCATCCATGATATCGGAAACGGGTTTCTCCCCATTGTTGAGCGGGTTGTCAAGAAGGAATGACAGGACGGTACTTTCTGTTAGTCCACCAATGATTTCTTCTCCTTCCATCACAGGAAGTTGAGAAATATCCTTGTCCTTCATGATTTGGAATGCCTGGCGTACCGTCTGGTCTTTCTGTACAGCAATGAAGTCCTCGGCTTTACGACTTTTAATGAGGTCTACTACCCGTAATTCGGTATCCAGGAAGCCGCGTTCCCTCATCCAATCGTCGTTGTAGATTTTACCAACGTAGCGGCTGCCGTGGTCGTGAATAATAACGACAACTACATCTTCTGGCGTAAGTTCATCCTTTAATTGAATTAAGCCTGCCATTGCTGATCCAGCAGAATAGCCAAGTAGTAAACCTTCTTCTCTTGCTAATCGACGGGCCATTACAGCGCCATCTTTATCGCTTACTTTCTCGAAATGGTCAATGATGTCGAAGTCAACATTTTTGGGTAAAATATCTTCGCCAATCCCTTCGGTGATATAAGGGTAGATTTCTTTTTCGTCGAATTCACCCGTTTCGTGGTACTTTTTAAAGACAGACCCGTAAGTGTCGATACCCCAAACTTTGATATTCGGGTTTTGTTCTTTGAGGTAACGGCCTGTACCTGAGATGGTGCCACCAGTACCCACACCTACAATCATGTGGGTGATCTTTCCTTCTGTTTGCTTCCAGATCTCTGGTCCGGTACTCTCGTAATGCGCCAGTCTGTTAGAAAGGTTGTCGTATTGGTTAAACCAATAACTGTTAGGGATTTCCTTGCTTAGGCGTTCGGCGATTGAGTAGTAGGACCGAGGGTCGTCTGGGGTAACATTTGTAGGACAAACAATTACCTCAGCCCCCAGTGCTTTGAGAAGGTCAATTTTTTCTTTTGATTGCTTATCACTGGTGGTGAAAATAGAACGGTATCCTTTTACACAACCAGCAATTGCTAATCCCATTCCTGTATTGCCAGAGGTACATTCAATAATTGTTCCACCTGGTTTCAGTTTGCCAGCGGCTTCAGCATCTTCGAGCATCTTCAGTGCCATGCGGTCCTTGATAGAGTGGCCGGGGTTAAAGGTCTCTACTTTCATCAGCACGAGCGCGGGAACGTCGGCGGTAACTTTGTTGATCTTAACCAATGGGGTATTGCCAATGGTATGTAGAATGTTTTCTTGGTATTGCATTTGGTAAGTTCCTTTTTTGCATTAATCCGGCCCAAAGACACTTTAAGCGAGATTTGGCTGCAAAGGTAAAATTTTCCTCTTACTCTTACATTCACATAGAAAAAAGACAAAGGGCTTCCCGAGTATTTAACCCGGGAAGCCCTGTTTTTGGCCTGCGTTTGCTAACCAGTTTTATCAGTAAAGACTAGCTTAGTCTATTACCATAAACTTTGTACTAGCTTTGGAAGTGGTATTGGCATTTATGAGGAAATACATCCCTGTTGGTAAATTACCAGCTTCAAAAGCTTGTCTACTTCCTCCCATCAATGAAAACGTATTTACGATCTGCCCCTGACTGTTCACCAATTGGAAAGTCATCAGTTGGTTAGGAAACTGGGTTAGGTCAATTTCCATATGCTCTCCGGTTTTTACCAGGTTTGGATAGATGGCAATGGTAGGAGTACCAATATTACCCTTAAAGTTAACGGAGATGATTTTACTATAATTCGTTGTTCCGTCGAAATCGACTTGTCGAAGGCGATAGTAGTTGATACCGTTAAGCGGAGCAGTGTCTTCCAGTTGGTAGCGGATAGCGCTATTGCTATCACCTGCACCTTGCTTTCTGCCAATTTCGGTAAATAATTTAGCGTCAGTACTACGTTCTACAGCTATATAGTCGTTGTCGATTTCGGTAGCTGTTTCCCATTCGAGCATTACGCTTTTTTCTTTGCTAAGAGCAGTGAAACTTGTTAGTTCGATGGGGAGAATAGCGGCGGCACAGATGTCAATCAAAGTCAGCGAAACATCAATGCCACTTGCATTGATAGTGGCGGAAGCAACATCTGGAAAAGCATTAGAAAAAGAAACATTTGGCCCAGCTACAGTGACTGTGTCCCCAAGGATATTCTCCCATAGCTGACCAGCTCCTGCGCCTCCGATGGTAACAGTACAGGCTCCAGCAAGGTTAAAGGTGGTTTGCGCAGGATCATTCATATTGATGCCATTGTCAGTAATACTTCCTGCGCCATTAGAGAAAGAGCTGCTATTTGTACGGAAAAAACCATCATTAACGGATGTGCCTGATGCGCCTGTAAATACACCTGGCAGCATGGGGAAATTAGAGACAATCAGGCCATTGTTGGTAAAGGTCCAAAGGTTTACATTGATGCGCCCGTCACCGGTATTGATTGTACCTGTAGGGCCATTGATGGTAGTTCCTTTTGTAAAGAATAATTGATTGGGGTTACCGTTACTAAGGGTAATCAGACCATTGTTGGTAAGCGTTGTAGCACCTCCTGTTCCTGGAAAAACATAAACCGCTCTACTAGTTCCAAGGGTATTAGCACCTCCATCAATTTCAATAATTCCAGTATTGATAAAAGTACCGATTGCGGAATTGGATCCAACAGATAAGCCATTGTTTCCCGTTGCTGCACCATCCTTAACGGTGAGGTTCATCGTACCATCATTCGTAAAGCTACCACCGAGGGCATCTACGGCATCATCAGTCATGGCACCTATTGTGATTACACCTAAGCTCTGGTTGTTGAAGATTCCGCTTGAGAAAACACCATCATTAGTTGTATTGAGTACATCACTGATTTCGATCAGGCCATTGTTGGTGAAAGTCCCTGTTGTTTGGTTGTTGATACCACTACTGTTAACACTAATGATATTGATCGAACCAGTATTGGTAAAAGTGCCAGAATTATCGATGCCGTCTTGGCTTGCTGCAAGAATAGTTAGACTCCCGTTATTATTAAATGTTGCTCCATCGACCAAGTTGATGCCGTCTTTAGCACAAGATACCAAGGATACGATTCCGTTATTAGTAAAAACAAAGCTACTGTTTTGGAGGTTGATCCCTCGTTCACCAGTAATGAAAATAGAGCCACCTGCATCGACGGTTACTGCTGCATTTGCAGCGCCACTGAAGTTTACGATTCCGTGTTCGGTTGCTGGAGCATTGATGGTGAGCGTTCGTGTGTCAGGTATGACCAATGTAGCATTGGCATTCATCCGGATGGCATGCTCTGTTGTAACACCGTCACCGACTAGAATGTCTAAATCGAGGGTGAGTACAGTGCCTGCGCCACTAACTAATATTTGAGCAGGAGGTATTACTGCTCCAGTACTTATAACCGTCACTGTTTGGTTGAAAACAACAAGGCCACCTGCGATTGGAATTATATCGGTGTCCCAGTTGAGTGGATTGTTCCAGTCGTTATCCATGGCGTCGCCATCCCAAGTTTGGGAATGAATACTGGAAAAAGAGCATAGGATTGTCAGTAAGAAAAAGAAATTTTTCATAGGGATGTGTAGTTTTGGGAAGTTGTTGCTTATGTTTTTCTCTGTGTATGTTAATGTAAAATTAACATTCTTTAGCGAGGTTGTGTCACTCGTTTATACATTAATTAAAATATAATACATTGTATTGCTTAGTGCTTTTTTTACACCAAGGGGGCTCAATAATGTTTCAAATGCACATAGAAACGGTCATCTCTAACCCCCAGTGCTTTTGCAGCTAATGGAGATACGACGACTACTGTATTACGATCATATACGCGCTCGGGTAGTCTGCCGCTTACTTTGAGATACATGGTTTGGCGAGTCAGCGGATTGTAGACCTCGACCAAACTATTTACAGGAGCACTACGGTGTAGGCAGAAGAACCCGGAGTTGTCATCGAGGTCGCGTGGCCAGGTAGCTGCACCTCTTTCTTCTGTAATTCGCCGGTCAGCAGAGCGCCGGAAATATTCCAGTTTAAGAGGATGATTCATCTGCGCGTATGGGCCTCCTCGTACTTCGCGCCATTCCGCAGGAATACCTTGGGTGGATACCCAGCCAATGCGTAATAGCTGACCTGGTTTTAAACCATTGGATAACTCCGGGTTTTGGAGCATCAGCCATTCTGGGGGAATTTCGAAAGTACGTTTGCAAATACCATACACTGTTTCTCCACGCTGTACGCGGTAATAAACCAAGGCCAGGCCAGGGAGCATTGCCGGAGGCGGTACCTGCCGAATGATAGCCTTCAAAGGCAATGGAATACTTAATTGATCACCCGGGTCGTATTTTGCACTGACATGCGGGTTGTAGGCATAAAGCTCCTGGAGGGTTAGTCCGTAAAACTTGGCCAGTGAAAAAAGCGTTTGCTTGGTTTTGATTTTATGGGTGAACATCACTTCTCCCATTGGGTGCAAATAAGTGAAAAGCGTATCAGTTGACGAAAGGTAGGGAACAGTGTCTTGCTGCGCCTGTAGTGGGAAATATCCAAGCAGCGAGAAGACCAACAGGAGTGTTAAGCGCATAGGGTGTATTTTGTTTTCTCTTAGTCTCGGCAAATATAAGGGGAATGACTATTTTTAACGCTATGAAGTTTACTGCTATTATCCCCGCTCGTTTTGCATCCACTCGTTTTCCAGGTAAACCCCTCGCGCTTATTGGTGGTAAACCCATGATTCAGCGTGTATATGAGCAAGCAGAATCTTGTGAGCTATTTTCTAAAGTCGTCGTAGCTACAGATGATGAACGAATAAGTAATGCCGTAGAGCACTTTGGCGGGCAAGTCATGATGACGCGTTCGGATCATATTAGTGGAACGGACAGGATTGCAGAAGTTGCAGCAAATTTACCGGATACGGACGTGGTCATAAATATTCAAGGCGACGAACCTTTTGTGCGTGTTGAACAATTGAAGCAATTGTGCTCTTTTTTTGATCAGCCTGAAGTTGCTATTGCAACCCTTGCTCATCCAATCGTAGCACCTGAAATGATTGTTGACCCCAACGTAGTCAAAGCAGTCTTTGCGCCTAGCGGCAGAGCTTTGTATTTTAGTCGAGCGCCAATTCCTTATCTGCGTGGTGTAGATCAGTTGGAATGGGTGAAAGAAGGTAAGCATTTTCAACATTTAGGTCTGTATGCCTATCGAAAAGAAGTCTTATTGAAGCTAACAGAATTGTCCCCTGCTCCATTAGAAGAAGCGGAGTCCTTGGAGCAGTTACGTTGGCTGACCGCTGGTTATTCTATCTTTGTGGGGGTGACACCGTACAAATCTTTAGGTATCGATACTCCTGAAGATTTGGTTAAAGCGGAAAAATATTGGGAGCAAAACAAAAATAGATAAGCTATGAAATTAGAGAAAATCTCAGATTACGCGGTTATCGTTATTGCCTTGTCGGCCCTTTTTGTATCTATTTGGCAGGTTCGGCTAGGGCATCAGCATAATAAACTCTCGGTAAAACCATATTTGGATCATCATATAGTTCAGGCAGACTCTATGATGGTTGTTAGTTTTTCCAATAATGGATTTGGCCCTGCAATTATCAAAGAGATTTCCTTTTTTTCTAATGGTCAAAAATTTGATACCCTGGAAGAGTACCTGAAGTCTTCCGGAGAAATCAAGAATAGGAAAGGTAGCTACAATTACGGTGAGGGTACTATTGTGGCAAGTAATAGCGACAACCTAGTGGTAAAGCTGGTAGGCACACAGCTAAGAGATGTGGAGGTACGAATACGCTACATTGATATTTATGAAGAAGAAGGGCAATTTAATTTTTCGTTTTAGACTAATTAACTTTCCCCTAACTCAATTGCTCTTGCTAATGCCGCCTGCGCTCCTGCTACAATATCCTCTTGTACCAGTCGATCTTGATAAGTTTGCATAGCTGCCTCGGTGGTACCGCCTCGAGAGCTGACTTTAGCAATCCATTCACTGCAAGAGAAATTACTTTTGTTATAAAGGTCAACGGTTCCACGAAAGGTTTGGCTAACCAATAACTCGGCCTCTGAATCATTGAACCCCATTCCACGAGCTGCTTTCATCATCGCATCCATGAAGTAAAAAACATAGGCTGGCCCACTACCACTGATAGCTGTTGTTGCATCAATGGCACTTTCTTGCTCGACATAAATAGTTTTCCCCGTAGTATTGAGAAGGTTTTGAACCATCACTAGTTCAATTCTTGTCACCTCATCACTGGCCGTATATGCGGTCATTCCCATGCCAATTTGCGCAGGAAGATTAGGCATCGCTCGAATGATTTTACTAGCATTGAGCCCCTGGGCGATGGTACTTATCTTGACACCAGCCATGATGGATAAATAAACCTGTTGTTTTTCAACGAGAGGTCTTAATACGCCAAAGAGGGTAGGAGCATCTTGAGGTTTTACGGCCAGAATAATTAAATCTGCCAAGCCCAGGCAATCCTTAGGCTCGCTGAAGACAGAACCAATATTCAGTTGAGCCAATTGGACGGCCTTTTCCGGAGATTTCTCCAGAATCATCATGTCCTCTTTTTGGGTGATATGTGAACGCAAAAAACTTTGAGCGTAAGTAAGGCCCATATTGCCTCCTCCGATAACAAGTATCTTCATAAGAATTCAGAAAATTTAAACAGTGAATGGCTAGGGGCTGCAAAGGTATAATTTTCGAAGGTTTGCGAGCCAATAAACATTTATGTAATTTTATTGTTAGCTTACGTCCACAACATTTTTGCGAGTATCATTATAACCTATGAAATTAGAGGAGGCTATTCAGCAGACGAAGTTCATCAGTGAGCATCAGAAAGTTCATCTTAATATACTGTTCTCCGCTTCATGGCTAAGCCAGCGCAGCATTGCTATATTAAAGCCTTATGGATTAACCTGGCAACAATTCAATGTATTGCGCATACTGCGCGGTCGCCATCCTGAACCGGCTACAGTCAAGTTGCTAACCGAGCGAATGATCGATAAAATGTCTAATGCGAGTCGTTTAGTCGATAAATTACTGGCTAAAGGCTTAGTCGTTCGAGTGACATCTAAGGAAGATCGTCGTCGAGTAGATGTTAGTATTACCGACTCGGGGCTTAAACTATTGGAAGAAGCTAGTGCCGAACTGGAAAATGAAATGAGGTTTGAAAAAGGTTATTTGAGTTGCGCTGAAGCTGAAGAGCTAAACCGTTTGTTGGATAAAATGCGTACGCTTCAGGAAGAAGCGGAATAGCCTATTTAAAATAGTTGTTAACTTTCGGCTTCGTCCATATTCATTTGTGCTTCCTCCCATTCTTCCATAGCTACGGTTAGCTCGTCTTTCTTCTTTTGGTGAAGGGCTATCTTATCCTGAGCATCACTTTGAGAATAAAAATCGGGATCGGACATTAGGGTCTCTAATTTTTCGATATCATTTTCCAGGCGTTCTACTTTTTTCTCCGCATTTGATAGTGCACGGGTAAGCTTTTTACGCTCTTCGTAAGATAACTCTACTTTAGGTTGACTAGTTACTGTAGCCTCTTCTGCTAATCCAGTATTATTGGATTTGCTTAGCTCTACCTCCCGCATGTTCGCCATTTGGCGTTTCTCGAGAAAGAAATTGATGTCTCCCAGGTGATTATGAAGGTGATGATCTCGAAATTCGATCGTACGGTCGGTCAAATCGGCGAGGAATTCCCGATCGTGACTCACGACTATAAGTGTACCATCATATTCTATAAGGGCCTGTTTGAGGACATCTTTAGAAATGATATCAAGGTGGTTGGTAGGTTCATCCAGTACCAAAAGATTAAAAGGACGCAAGAGCAAGGCCGCCAGCGCAAGGCGGGCCCTTTCTCCACCGGATAAAACAGACACCTTTTTGTCAACATCCTCTCCACTAAAAAGGAATGCTCCAAGTACACTACGTAATTTGGTCCGCATCTCTGGGGGCGAGGAATTTTCTAGGGTTTCTAAAAGCGTAAGGTCTCCTTTTAAGGCTTCCGACTGATTCTGGGCGTAATAACCGATAGATACGTTATGGCCCAATTTGATCTCTCCACTGGTTGCGGGGATTTCGTCGATAAGAATTTTTGCAAGGGTGGTCTTCCCTTGTCCATTTTGGCCCACAAAAGCAACTCGATCACCACGATCTAGCTTTAAACTGATATTATCAAGTACTTTTAACTTGCCATATTTTTTGCTGATACCCTTACCGTCTACGACTACAGTACCTGATCGTGGCGCTGGCGGAAAGCGCAGAACCATTGCTTTGGTATCGGCCTCGTCAATCTCCACCCGCTCCATCTTGTCGAGCTGCTTTTGCATCGATTGGGCCAGCTTCGTTTTAGTGGCTTTCGCCATAAAGCGGTTGATGGTTTTCTCCCGTTGAGCAATTACCTTCTGCTGATTGGCATAAGCCGAACCCAGTTTTTCACGTCTTTCTTCCCGTAGCTCTATGTACTTAGAATAGTGGGCTTTATAGTCATATAATTTACCCAGCTCAACCTCTACGGTACGTTTAGTCACATTGTCAAGGAATTGCTTATCGTGGGAAATGACGACAACTGACCCAGGGTAAGTTTGTAAAAAGTCTTCCAACCAAATGATAGACTCAATATCAAGGTGGTTGGTAGGTTCATCAAGCAAGAGGTAATCTGGTTGCGCAAGCAGCATTTTGGCCAGCTCAATACGCATCTTCCACCCACCACTGAACTCGTCTGTTAAGCGAATGAAATCCCCTTGTGCAAATCCCAGGCCTTTAAGAACCATTTCTGCTTGTGCCTGCATTCGATCACCGCCTAGAAAAAGGAATCGATCGTTGAGGGTCGAGAAATCTTCCAGCATTTTCAGGTACGAATCCGTTTCGTAATCCGTACGGACAGCCATCTCCTTGTTGATCTCGGCCAGTCGCGCTTCAATTTTTCGTACTTCCGCAAAGGCAGAGAGCGTCTCTTCCATGACGGATTTGCCCTGCGGAATGTTCATCTCTTGGTGCAAAAAACCAATGGTGCGATCAGAAGGGATACTGAGGGTGCCTTCATCTGACCTTTGATAACTCGCGATAATTTTTAGTAAAGTGGATTTTCCAGCACCATTGCGGCCAACGAGCCCAATTTTATCTTTGTCTCCAATCACCAAAGTGACTCGATCCAAGAGGATTCGGTTGCCGTACTGTACATAAATATCGCTGAGGG
The DNA here is from genome assembly GCF_050633125.1 of Lewinella sp. Lineage (NCBI taxonomy): Bacteria > Pseudomonadati > Bacteroidota > Saprospiria > Saprospirales > Lewinellaceae > Lewinella > Lewinella sp. The sequence continues at coordinate 20,621 of NZ_JBOEFX010000084.1, read as the reverse complement.
TAATCATATTGCTGAATTTGCGGCTGCAAAAGTACGGGATTGCGTAGACTTATTCAGGTTAAGGAGAGGGATTTTATAGAGGAGGAGTGGTGGTGAGGAGGTATAGCGGCCCCAAGTGGAGGGCCCACCCTCCTGCCAGATCGCCAAAACCACCCCCTGACCCAATGGCCATAAAGGGCGTGCGTCATCATCTGCTCCTTTTCAGAAGCAGCCAAGCAATACGCAAAAATAAAACCGCTGAATGCTCTATTGACGATAGAGGTATTAACCTTCGATTGGAATCACCAGCGTCACCTGGTGAAGTAGAATGTAAATATAATTAAAAGTTTTATTAAATTGAAATTAAAACAAAAAAAATGAACAACTAAGCTTTGCATAGGTATGCCTTCTGCGTCAGCAAAAGTCCTTAGAGGTCGGCGAAAAATAAGTTACCCATTTCAGGCTAGAAATTTTGGTGTTGAACAAGGCGCGCAGAACGAGCATAGTCAAAGCTACGCAAGTGATAAGCAACGAAGTTCAGCGCCGAAAGATCAGCATTAAAGGGAGGAATTTATTTTTCGCCGATCCCTGAGAGGGTATTCGGATTGCTTGGCGCCCTCAGTGTAACCTAGAAGGACTTCTATGGCAAGGGTAGAGGGAGATCAAGCCATTAAACAGTAATTTTCAACTTCGATTATAAAAGCCGATGTCGGAAAATGTATCAGTTGTTTCTACTAAACTTTTAGTAAAATCTCTATGTGCTCTATGGCATTCCGATGAATGCCGAAAGTTTAGTTTAGATGTTATTGTTTTGCTGCCTTGATCTCATGAAAGAAAATATCATCATTGGGCACATCAAAGCTCAGTCCCGTGACTTTTCGGTTATTGTCCAACTCAAATTGTACCGTTCCAAAATCAAACCACGCATGAGTTTGTTCCCAGTTAATTAACCAGGTGTCGTAGTGCCAATGACTAAGCGTAGCATTGAGTTGCGGGGCGGTTAGGAAATTTAGTTGCATGGCTTCGCCCTGTTGTTTTACTTCTATTTTACCGTACATTGGGTCATCATAAACACCTAAGTAGGCCGCCGTAGATAGGCTAGGGGAGGTGTTTAGCACGCGAGCATCAAGTCGCTTCTGATGGCGGTCTTCCCAAGCTTGGTCGCCTCTTTTTTGCCGATCAACAGCAGCTGACAACCAGTTCTCTGTAGAGATACCCAAATAGCTATTGATGATGTAGTTGGTCAACGCTGAAGACAAGCCTGTCATACTATTGGTAAAAACTACTACGCCCAAGTTGTCATCCGGTGCCATCATCACCTGCGAGTACATCCCGTCATAGCCTCCCCCATGGTTAACCAAGCGGTGTCCTTCTCGCATCCGTAAAAACCATCCAAGACCAGCACTCGTAAACGAGGTACCCCCCGCAAGTGGATTGTGAGGCCGCCAAGTGGTAGCCGTCAGCCCTTCCGGAAAAAGGGCCTTTCCTTGCCATTGCCCATCGGCCATTTGTAGTTCTAGCCATTTTAGCATATCTGTAGCGCTGGAGATAATGCCACCGGCCGCACCCATATTGTCCCAGTTGACGTACGGAATAGGCTGGTTGTCATGGCGACTCAAATGCGGGCTTGCTACATTGTCTAGCTTTGCCAGTGGTGTCACCGAGGTTTGCGTTCTGTCCATACCCAATGGCTGCAAAAAGTTCTCCTGCACATATTCGCCCCAACTTTTACCAGTTACTGCCTTGATAACTTCTCCGGCAGTGATGAACATCAGGTTCGTATACCCATAGCCCGACCTCCATTCATACGCCTGAGGCAAGTGCATAATCTGACGGATAACCTGCTCGGCACTCAGTGCACTTTTATACCAAATTACATCACCACTAAAAGTACCTAGCCCAGCCCGATGACAAAGCAGGTCACGCACCATCATGTGGTTAGATACGTAGTCGTCATATACCTCGAAATAGGGGAGGTAGTCGCGTACTGGCGCGTCCAAATCCAGCTTACCCTCCATATGAAGTTTTACGATGCTACTAGAAACAAAGGCCTTGGTGTTAGAGGCAATTGCAAACAAAGTATTCCCATCTACCGCTTCAACTTTTCCAGCTGTACGGGTACCAAAACCCTCCGCCATCACTATTTTACCGTCTTTAATAACCCCAACCGAAAAACCGGGTACGTCAAATGCCGTCAGCGCTTCCTGTGCAGCTGCACGGAAATCTTCAGCCGTTTGAGCAATCGTAAAAAACGGAACCAGCAAGCCTAATAACAACATATTGGCAAAACGAAGGAAGGGAAAGCTTTTCATCGATGCAGTATTTTTTCCAAAAATAGAAAAAGACTACCACTCAAAGTAATTTTTAAAACTTGGTAGGCGATTTTGTAAACGATTGTATGGGCACTGCCCCGCCTTTTGCGGGGCCGCTACGCTTCGTAGCTCGTTATTCACTCGGCCCCAGCAAAACCTGGGTCTGCCAGCCTTCGGCCGCCACTACTGCGCATCGCTAGTGCATAACCTCCTCTTTTAAGTGACCTTATAATCTCTTTTGGGATTCACTAGTATAGCCTGCCCCTGTAATCCCTTACATTTCCTCACATGGTTCAAAAAAAAAGCTAGGCAACACTAATCTATTTTCCCAAGCCAATCGATAAATCAATCTTCGCGCTCAAGCCTACGAACGGACGGATGTAAGCATCCTTAAACTCGGGCTCTGTAGCGGTAGCGGCGGTCGTCTTTTCAAGGAAAGTAGCTCCCATATTGAAGTGTACAAACTCAAAAAGCTTATAGTCTAGCCCCAAATATAAAGGCCGTCCGACAAGCAAACCACTAATTTCGTTGCCTTTGTCATCATTAAGGTTGTTAAGAAAGACGCCCATGCTTACCGAGGCATTTCTTAAAAAACGAGGAGCAATAGTACTGTTGCTTAAAGGAAATGACAGGCCTGCATAAGGCGAATTGTCGTACGAAATGTTATCGTTTTTATCGTCTAGGTAAACCAATCCATATCCCACATTTAAAGCAAAGGAACCCTTCTTGTCAGTCGTCGGGTAATCGTCTACGTAGCGGGTGAAGGCCAGTTTACTCCATGATTTATTCATGATCCCTTCTACTTCTTTGCGAACACTCGCTTGTGCGCTCTTGATAGCGCTAAGCAACGTCGAGTTTGTCTCCTCAGCAGCTCCTTCTTTTTTAGGAGTTGCTAAAGTAGCCATACTTGCCAACTGCTGCTCAATAGCTCCCGAAAGTTGAACCGCCGATTGGTCACTCTTGAAACGGTACTCACGTAGTGCCTCGCGGATAAGCTCTTCCAGTTCGGTCACCATCTTGTCAGGTTTGTCTGTAGCTTTTATGCCATTGCCGTCAGTTTTGAAGCTGGCCGCCAGGTAAGCATCCGTTTGGGACATTACACGTTCGGCCAAAGCTTGCATATCAGACTGGTCAATACTGGTATAAAAGTCGAATTGGATGTCATACTGAGCAGAAGCACGTAAAGGATAGTTGGCGCTGAGACTGTAGGTTCGATTCTTTTCGTTGTCAAAATCTATCCAGGTTGTCTCGTAGAGTGGGCTCTTGCCATTTTTTGCAGGGAGAATACGAATAGCAATCAGATCAACACCAGTAGGAACTTCACCCGTAAAAACCAGTGGTTTCTCAGCAGGTAGGGCCTGCCCTTCATTGAAGTAGTTTTTTTCGATATCGTAATTTACCGACGTGAACTGTCCGAAAAGGCTGCTGATCCCCAAAGAGAAAAGAGTTATTGTTGTTGCTAATGCTTTCATTTTGACTTGCGCTTATTGCCGGAATGCCGGTGTCTTTATACACCTTTAAATATTTAAAGGTGTATAAAGACGCAATTTTAAGTAACGGTCACCTTTGACAGCTTTACTAGACGATGGAAGATGAAATCCCCATATACATAGGGTATCTAACCTGAGGGCAAAAAACAGGTTTCGCTACGCGACCAAGAAGTAACAGCGAAGTAAAACATAAGGTTAGGTTGGTTGATCAATGCGCAGGCCAACAGGCCGAAGCTCGCCGGAGGGACGAGGAGGACAAGGGATGTACGGAAGCGATAGCGACAAGCAGCCCGGTGCCGAGGAACGATGGCATGGCCCCAATGTAATTCCTCAATATGGTTCAAAAACCTTGGTGGTGAAAAAACAAAAAAAACGAAGCCTCGTCTCCGAAGCCCCGTTTTCAAAAATTCTCAAATCGTTTTTCTTAATCTAAATAATCGTCGATATGCGATCACTGATTTTTTGGATGCGCAGACTGTGATTTTCGGTGTCTTCTACGATATCGGCGATGATGTCACCAAGTTCAGAACAAGTACATTTGATTTTAGGCTTCAGGTCTTCCGTCCCTAGCCCTTTTTCCATTACTTGGGCTACGGCCTCTCTGACTTGCTCTGCTTCTTTGTGGAGTTCCAGGCTATCTAAAAGCATGGCTGCTGACAGAATGGTCGCCAAAGGGTTGGCACGATCTTCGCCAGCCGCCTCTGGATAAGAGCCGTGAATGGGCTCAAACAAGGAAGTATGGCTCCCTACAGAAGACGAGGGCAGCATACCCAGCGAGCCAGCTAATACACTGGATGCATCAGAAAGAATATCACCAAACATATTGCTGGTAATAATAACGTCGAATTGTGCCGGATAGAGGATGAGCTGCATAGCGGCGTTATCCACAAACATATAGTTGACCGTTACCTCAGGATACTCTGGGGCCATTTTTTGCACTACTTCCCGCCATAGTCGGCTTGATTCCAGTACATTGGCTTTGTCTACCAGCATGAGCTGCTTACGGCGGTTCATCGCTTCTTGGAAGCCGATCCGGGCAATACGCTCAATCTCGTATGCGGAATATGTACAGGTGTCAAAAGCCGTTAGCTTATCTTCACTTCTACCTCGTTCGCCAAAATAAATGCCGCCAGTCAGCTCCCGCACGATTAACATATCTACACCTTCTACGCGCTCTGGCCGCAAGGGACACAAATCACGCAAGCTGGGATAGATGGTTACAGGACGCAAGTTTGCGTACAAGCCCAGCGTCTTCCGCAGTTTCAACAACCCTTGCTCGGGACGTACTTTGGCACTGGGATCGTTATCGTATTTTGGATGGCCGATAGAGCCAAACAAAACAGCATCAGACTCTAAGCAGGTCGCTATGGTCTCTTCCGGCAGCGGGTCGCCGGTTTGATCAATAGCAATAGCCCCTACCAAGGCATGGCAGTATCTAAAGGTGTGACCATAGCGTTGGCCAACAGCATCTAGTACCTTTATAGCTTGAGCAACCACCTCTGGTCCTATTCCGTCTCCCGAAAGGACGGCAATTTTATACTTTTTCATAAGCTTCTATTTCTTCCTGCTGACTCAATAGGAAGTCGATGTCATCATAGCCTTTCAGAAGGCAATTCTTTTTGTAAGGATCAATGTCAAAAGTAGCACTGGCACCGTTGGCATCAATTTGAAAATTCTGATCTTCAAGAGAAACCGTAAAGGTAGCACCAGGGTCTTGTTCGATAGCCTGGAAAATTTGATCTAAAAAATCAGGACTTACCACTACTGGTAGAATACCATTATTCAAGGCATTACCACGGAATATATCCGCAAAAAAGCTGGAAACAACAACGCGCAACCCATAGTCGCCAATGGCCCAGGCAGCATGCTCGCGACTCGATCCACAGCCAAAGTTTTTTCCTGCCACAAGAATTTCCCCTCGGTAAGTAGGATTGTTGAGGACAAAATCCTTCTTGGGCTGGCCCTCGCGATCAAAACGCCAGTCACAGAAAAGGTTGTCACCGAATCCCTCCCGAGTGGTTGCTTTCAAAAAGCGCGCCGGAATAATCTGATCCGTATCCACATCCTCAATAGGAAGTGGAATGGCCGTGCTTTTTATAGTCGTAAATGCTTGCATAAACAATTTTTATATTGAATTCTGGTAGGTTTTGACAAAGTCAAAACCTACCAGAATCATGATTTAATCTTAAATGTCCTTATAATCTCTTATATGGTTCAAAATAAACCCCCTCCTTAGGTGGTTCAAATCCCTATCAAGCCAATACGCCCGCCTGTTTACTTACATCTACAATCTCACCTGCAATGGCAGCGGCAGCAGCAGTCAGTGGGCTTGCCAAGATAGTGCGTGCTCCGGGGCCTTGCCGTCCTTCGAAGTTGCGATTGCTGGTAGAAACACAGTACATGCCTGCGGGCACCTTGTCTTCGTTCATACCAAGGCATGCGGAGCAGCCCGCTTGACGAAACTCAAAACCAGCAGCGATGAATACCTTATCTAAGCCTTCCGCCTGCGCTTGTAGTGCTATTTGCTGCGAACCGGGTACAATCATAGCTTTGACATGGGAAGCGACTTTTTGCCCTTCAATTAAGGCAGCAGCCATCCGCAAGTCTTCCATGCGAGAATTGGTACAGGAACCGATAAACACATAATCAATGCGTTGGCCCAATAGCGACTGACCGGGCTGGACATCCATGTAGGTCAGTGATTTCTGAAAGGTTGCTTCACTTTCTCCGGCTTTAGCTTGCTCCGGAATCTGTGCCGCTACGCCCATCCCCATGCCAGGGTTGGTGCCGTAAGTGATCATGGGCTGAATGTCTTCGGCCCGGAAATTGTATTCTTTATCAAAAGTAGCTTCCGTGTCAGTGGGGAGGGATTTCCAATAGGCAAGTTGCTTGTCCCAATCTGCATCCTTAGGGGCAAATTCGCGGCCTTTTACATAAGCAAATGTAGTCTCGTCTGGTGCAATCAATCCTCCACGAGCGCCCATCTCAATACTCATATTGCAAATGGTCATCCGGCCTTCCATGCTGAGGTTGCGAATAGCAGAGCCCGCATACTCTACAAAGTAGCCAGTGCCTCCACCTACACCTAGTTGGGCAATAATATAGAGAATGATGTCTTTGGCGACAACCCCAGGTGCCAGTTCTCCATCAACGGAAATACGCATTTTCTTAGGCTTGCGCTGCAAGACGCACTGGGTGGCCATCACTTGTTCTACCTGGCTGGTTCCAATGCCGAAGGCAATACCACCAAAAGCACCGTGGGTACTGGTGTGGCTATCTCCGCAAACAATGGTCATACCGGGCAACGTAATACCCAGCTCAGGGCCAATAACATGGACAATACCTTGGTATTTGTGGCCCAACCCGTAAAGGTTGACGCCGAATTCGGCACAGTTCTGAGTAAGGGCATCTACCTGTTTCCGCGAAAGCGGCTCTTCAATAGGTAAATGCTGGTTGATAGTTGGTACGTTGTGATCAGCCGTAGCAATGGTTTGTGCTGGACGAAATACCGGCAATCCACGCTCACGAAGGCCAGCAAATGCTTGCGGACTGGTGACCTCGTGGATAAAGTGGCGATCGATGTACAAAATTTGTTGATCTCCTTCGATGGTTTTCACTACGTGGCGATCCCAAATTTTGTCAAACAAAGTCTTAGCCATTATTATTGGTTAGGTTTTTTTAATGAATACGAGGACTCAATGTCCTATCAGGAAGTACTATGCTGTTATCTGCTCGCGCTTAAGGATTTCTTCCAAATCCTCATCATTGACTTCCTTCTTGACGTCAGCAACTTGTACAAATTGGGCATAAGCAATGTCCAATTCTACTTTGCTCAGGTTGTGGCCGATGTTTTTAAAACGGTAGGCCAAGGCTGCACGGCCACTACGGGCGGTGAGCACAATCTTACTGGTATCAACACCCACTTCTTTGGGATCAATGATTTCGTAAGTATCCCTGCGCTTGATGACACCATCCTGGTGAATACCGCTAGAGTGAGCAAAAGCATTGGCTCCTACAATAGCTTTGTTAGGTTGTACTGGCATACCCATACTTTCACTCACCAAACGGCTGGTTTGGTTGAGTAACTTGGAATTGACCTTCGAGTCCAGGTTTAGATAAGGGTGCTGACGCATAATCATGACGACTTCTTCCAAGGAGGTATTGCCAGCTCTTTCGCCTACGCCATTAATGGTACATTCGATCTGCCGAGCGCCATGCTGAATGCCTGCAATGGAATTAGCAGTTGCCAGACCAAGGTCATTGTGGCAGTGGGTAGACAATACGACGTTTTCGATGCCTTTTACATTATCTCTGAGGAAAGCAATTTTTGCACCATATTCTTCGGGAAGGCAATAGCCTGTTGTATCTGGAATGTTCAGTACGGTAGCACCTGCTTTGATTACAGCTTCGCAAACTCGTGCAAGGTATTCGTTATCTGTGCGTCCTGCATCCTCTGCGTAGAATTCTATGTCTTCTACAAACTTCTTTGCATATTTTACAGCATGGATCGCCCGTTCCAGGATTTTATCCTGGGTAGAACGCAGCTTATGCTGGATATGAGATTGTGAAGTACCAATACCCGTATGAATACGCGGATGCTTGGCATAAACCAAAGCTTCTGCAGCTCGCTTGATGTCGGCGTCTACTGCTCTGGATAGGGCGCAAATACGGGCATTCTTAATCACTTTACTGATTTCAACTACGGAGTTGAAATCTCCGGGGCTTGAAATCGGGAAGCCAGCTTCGATGATATCTACCCCTAGGGCTTCCAGCTGTAGCGCAATTTCTATTTTTTGCGGAGTGGCTAATTTACAGCCAGGAACTTGCTCGCCATCGCGCAAGGTGGTGTCGAAGATAAAAATATGCTCTGTTGCCATAGGAATAGAAATAATTCTAAGTTTGTATGTTTGTATAATTCAAAGATATTTGGATATGGCTATCTTCGATAGTTAAAATAGTCAAGTAGTACAAGATGCTATTAGACTTGTTTTTGATTTAAAATATTGTTTATCAGGGGTTTAGTAAAGGTAAAATTACAATGCCAAAGCAGAAAACAGATGATTTACTCCAACTGATTCTTTCGCTAACCAGAGCAGAAAAGCGACACTTTCGTTTATTTGTTAAACGAAACCAGTCGTCTAATGATATTCTCTTTCTTCAGCTCTTTGATCATTTGGATAAACACCAGGAGTATGATGAGCCTACACTGCTAAAGAAAATACCGGATATTAAGAAGACTCAATTGAGTAATCTCAAAGCACATCTTTATAAGCAATTGCTTACTAGTCTGCGATTACTGAGTAAAAATTACAATGAAGATATTGAGATCAGAGAGGCTATTGATTATGCTCGGGTTCTCTATAATAAAGGCTTGTACCAGCAAGCGCTTGATATTTTGGATAAGGCAAAACAAAAAGCGCGCCTAGCTAAATTTGATACGCTAACGCTGGAAATTTTAGAATTTGAAAAAAGAATTGAAGGCCAGTATGTTACGGGGAGCATGGAAGGACGGGCAGATGCTTTGAGCCAAGAGGCGGCAGAGCTTACTGAGCTTTTACATCGTACGAATCAATTTTCCAACCTGAGTTTACAAATGTATGCTCTTTACCTAAAGGTGGGATACGTGCGCAATCAAAAAGAGTATGATTTTGCACAAGTAACTTTTGATGCACAACTTCCAAATGTTGATTATCACGAATTGGATTTCTGGAGCAAAGTTTATCATAGCAAAGCTCATTATTGGTATCACCACATGCGCCAGGATTTTCCGCAATGTTTCCGTTACAGTGAGCGTTGGCTAGCCTTGTTTGATGGTTCTCCGAATTCTATACGACTTCACCCTGCGGAATATCTAAAGGGCTTGCACAAGTTGTTGAATGCGCTCTTTAATACCTTGCAGTACCAGCGCTTTTGTGAAGTCATGCAAATATTGGAGGCTTTTCCTGACCAGTACGACATGAGCAAAAACAAGAATATAGAGGGCCTCTATTACTTGTTCTGGTATATTCATCAAATAAAATTCCACTTTTTACAAGGTACTTTTACCGAGGGAATTGTGTTGGTGGAACCACTCATGAAGATCATAGAGGAGGAAACTTATTACTGGGATAACCGCCGGGTATTGGTCTTTTATTACCGTATAGCCTGTCTTTATTTTGGTAGCGGAAATAACAGTAAAGCCATTGATTACCTCAATCTGATTATTAATCAGAAAAACCCTGATTACCGGGAAGACATTCAGAGTTTTGCTCGTATTCTTAATCTTATCGCCCACTTTGAATTAGGTAATCGCCAGTTGGTAGAGTATCAGGTGAAATCTGTCTACCGCTTCCTGGCTAAGCAGGAAGAACTGAATGAGGTTCAAAAAGAAATCTTTTTCTTTATTCGTAAGACACCTCGCATCAGGACGGATGAGCTGCATATAGAGTTTGTTCGCCTAAAAGATACCCTCTCCAAATTAGAAGGTAGACCATTTGTGCGCCGCCCTTTCCTTTATCTGGATATCATTTCGTGGCTGGAAAGCAAAATAGAGGGGATTCCGGTGCAAGAAGTTATCCGTCGGAAATTTATGGCGCGTGAGGAAAAAACGTAGAACAGTGAGCTGGGCTTTGCCGAAGGCATCCTCCAGAGCTGCCCGGCAGAAAATCGACTGGATATTGCAGAGTAACCAGCTATGCCAAAGTTCATATTACGTTTTCTGCCGATCAAAGCTACCTAACAGTTAGGTATATATTAGGGATTGTTGCTCTTTGGGAGGAGTAGAATTTGTCTAAGGAATTGGGGCGTTCTACATTTGAGCTACTATTTAGATTTAGTTTAAATAAAAGCAACCAAATGAATTTCCGTTTAATCACCCTACTTTCTTTGTTAAGTGTGACCACTTTTTTTGCCTGTGACGACGATGATCAAGGCCCTTCAATAAATGTACCTGATACTTACGAATTTTCTCGTAATAATGAATCTTCCGTTAGTTTTTCTGGCCAAACGGATCGTATCCTGATGGGAGAGGAGCTGATTGCGGCAATGAAGGATTTTTCCTTCACAGCTCAGCAGTTGCAGGATATGTATACAAACCCAGACGGTGTTGACCCCTTTGCCAATGCAGACTTGAATGCCTCAACCAAGAGTATCCAATCTAAAGTAGCTGCATCGGTTGATTATTTTTCTACCAATACTGTTGCTGCTGCGACCATTAAAGAAGATTTTACCAACTGGCTAAATGCGCAAGTCAGTGAAGTATTTCCTGCCAACCAACAACTTGCAACAGCTGGTACGCCTGGGCAAATTGCTGACGGTAGCAGTGTCCGTTACGTTAATGCACAAGGCCTAGAGTACAATCAAATGGTCAATAAAAGCCTTATTGGTGCTTTAATGATGGACCAGATGCTCAACAACTACCTCAGTACTGCGGTGCTAGACGAAGCAAGTAACCGTACGGAAAATGATAACGAAACGACCGTCGAAGGAGAAAGTTATACCAATATGGAACACAAGTGGGATGAAGCTTACGGTTACCTTTACGGTTTATCGGCCAACCCTGCTGAGCCTAATCTGACGATTGGTGATGATGATAATTTCCTTAACGAATATGTCGGTCGTGTTGCGAGTGATCCTGATTTTATGACCATCGCCGATGATATTTATGAAGCTTTCAAGCTGGGCAGAGCGGCCATCGTTGCCGGAGACTACAAGCTTCGTGATGAGCAAGCAGCCATTATTCGGGACCAGGTCTCTAAAGTAATTGCGGTTCGTGGAGTCTATTATTTGCAACAAGGCAAAAAAGCTTTAGAAACAACACCCGTTGCTTATGGTGGGGTGTTTCATGACTTGTCGGAAGCATACGGATTTATCTATAGCTTGCAGTTTTCCCGTCGTGGAGATGCTCAAACACCGTATTTTGATAACTCAGAAGTACAAGCTTTCTTGACCGACTTGCTGGGGGATGGAACCAATGGTTTGTGGGACGTAACACCTGCTACTATTGACGCTATTTCTACTGCTATTGCGACAGCTTTTGGTTTTGAAGTAGCGGAGGCTGCTGAGTAAAAAAGATTGGCATCTGCTGTAGCTATCCGGCGATTGGTTAAAGTTATTTTTTGACTTTAACCGATCGCCGGGTTTTGGGTTTTTAGAATTTTGAAAATAGTACCATGAAAAATTTATTATTACTCCTCCTTCTCACAATAACTGCTTTTTCTTGTGGAGAAGACGATAACGCCCAACCTAGTGACAACTTTGATCGGCAAGCGATGCTTACTCACTGGGCTGATAACATAATCATTCCCGGCTATGTGGCTTTTACAGCATCAACCACAGATTTGCAAGAAGCTGCTGATGCTTTTATCGCTAACCCGGAGTTGGGAACCTTGTCAGCGCTGCGTAGCGCCTGGGAAACTGCGTATCTGGACTGGCAAAAAGTAGCCATGTATGAAATTGGTAAAGCGGAAGAATTGCTTCTGACCAATAATCTCAACATCTACCCGGTCGATGTGGCGGCCTTGGATGCTAATATAAATAGCGGTACCTATAACCTGGAGTTACCTTCAACGAATGATCAGCAAGGTTTTCCGGCACTGGATTATTTGCTTTATGGCCTAGCTGATGAAGCAGCTGCATTGGTCAACTTATATGCTGATAATGAGAACTATCGTTTGTATCTGCGAGCAGTTGCGAATAGAATCAACACGCTTTCCCAAGCGGTATTGGACGATTGGACAGACCGCTACAGAGACGAATTTATTGCAAATGATGGCAACTCTGCTACCGCCTCTGTAGATCGTTTTGTGAACGACTACATTTTCTTCTACGAAAAACACTTGCGTGCAGGCAAAATAGGAATTCCTGCTGGCGTTTTTTCGGGCGCTCCTCTTGATAATACTGTAGAGGCCTACTACCGGCGCGACTTCTCCAAAGAATTGCTACTGGCCAGTTTTGATGCCGTCCAGGATTTTTTCAACGGGAAGTCTTTTGATGGGAGCAGCACTGGCCCTGGTTTAGCTGCTTACCTTACGGAGTTGAATGCCGAAAAAAATGGCTTGCCGCTAGCGGAAGTCATCAACGAACAGTTCAACCTAACTCGCGTACAGGCAGCGTTGCTGGCCGATGATTTTACGGAACAAATAGCCACCGACAATGCGGTTATGTTGGCCACCTATGATCAGTTACAAATCAATGTGATTAACCTCAAGGTGGACATGCTGCAAAAGCTGAATATCAACGTTGATTATGTCGATGCCGATGGGGATTAAGGAAAGGCTATCGACTTATTTTCAATCTACTACGAGTGCTGCTCCGCTGGCTGTTTTTCGGATCTTTTTTGGCATTTTAATGCTGATTAGTCTGGCTCGCTTCGCTGCATTAGGCTGGATTGAAAAGTTGTACTTGGAGCCATCGTTTCATTTTACTTTTTACGGTTTTGGTTGGGTCAAACCATTGGGCGGGTATACTTACCTGCTCTTTGTGCTTTGTGGGCTAGCAGCATTGATGATCACTTTGGGGTACCGCTACCGACTGGCAGTGGCTGTCTTTTTCTGTTCGTTTACCTACATCGAGTTGATGGATAAAACGACTTACCTCAATCATTACTACTTTGTTAGCGTAATGAGTTTTTTGCTGTTTTTTCTACCAGCTGCTGCTTATTACTCGTTGGATGTGCGCCGAAAGTCGGAGCCAGCGCCGTTGGTGCCTCGCTGGTCAATTGATGCAATTAAGCTCTTACTGGCTATCGTCTACTTTTATGCAGGCCTGGCTAAGCTTAATTCAGATTGGCTTTTGGAGGCCAAACCACTCCGTATTTGGTTGGCTACCAAAGACAGTATTCCCTTGATTGGGAGTTTGTTAAAGGAAACCTGGGTGGCCTATGCCTTTAGCTGGTCCGGGGCTTTTTATGATCTGTTTATCCCTTTTTTGTTGTGGTATCGACCCACCAGAGGCTTGGCGTTTGTAGCGGTAGTGATTTTTCATTTACTTACGCGAATTCTCTTTCCCATCGGCATGTTTCCTTATATCATGATAGTGAGTACTTTGATCTTTTTTGGGCCAGCAGTTCACGAAAGAATATTGAGAGCAATCACTAGGCTAGGGGAGTGGCTGGGAATGGTGCCAGTTTCTTCAAGCGTCTCCAAAGTCCCTCTACCCTCTAGCCATAGTGGCGATGCAATCGCCACGAATCCCTCTACCCTTAAGATTGGCATTCTCACCTGCTTCTTCGCGCTGCAACTATTGATTCCCTTCCGCTATCAGCTCTACCCAGGCGAGCTGTTTTGGACAGAGCAGGGCTTCCGTTTTTCCTGGCGAGTGATGCTTATGGAAAAAGCAGGGTATGCCCAATTCAAAGTTGTAGATGGGGAGTCGGGCCGCCAGTTCTACGTAGACAACAGTGAGTTCCTCAACCCTTTTCAGGAGAAGCAAATGGCTTTTCAGCCGGATTTTATCCTGGAATATGCACATTATCTGGCGGAAACTTATCGAGAGAGAGGTCTCAAGTCACCGCAAGTATACGTAGAGAGCTACGTGGCGCTCAATGGCCGTGGTAGTCAACCTTTTGTTGATCCTACCGTTGATCTGGCACAAGTTGAAATTTCTTTAAAGCATAAAAACTGGCTGTTGCCTTTTAGTGATGAAATCAAAGGATTTTAACCTTCATCATATTCTCTCTTTGGAGGCTGTTTATAAATATGTATCTGATAAATAATTATCTAAATGTATCTACTTGGTAATCAGATTTTAAAAAACCTCTGCGCCTCTGCGCCTCTGCACGAGACAACTTATTTTGGACGCATTCTCTCTTTGGGCTTGCTGCTTTGTTGCTTGCTGGCCGGAAATTTGTATGGACAACACTCCTTTAGTGGGCGCGTAATAAACGCGGCTACTGACGAACCCATCATAGGTGCAGAACTATTCATTTCAGGTATAAGTAGGACAGCGGTTACAGATCGAAAAGGGACTTTTACCATTACTGAATTACCGAATGACACCTACACGGTTTACCTTTTTTTAGAAGGATACAATACCATTGAAGAGCAGCTGGTGGTCAAAGATCAGGATGTTGTGCAAGATTTCCGTCTAACAGACCTACAAGTGCAACTTTCGGCAGTAGTCGTACGTGAAGAACAGGAACGCATCTACGCCCTCAAGCGCTTGCGAGCGGTAGAAGGGACGGCCATTTACGCGGGCAAAAAGACAGAAGTTATCCTGCTGGAGCAATTGACAGTCAACGCGGCAGCCAACAACGCCCGCCAAATCTACGGCCAGGTAAGTGGACTGAATATCCAGGAAGCCAACGACGCTGGCCTACAACTCAATATTGGCGGGCGTGGCCTGGATCCTAACCGCTCCGCCAGCTTCAATACCCGGCAAAATGGCTACGATATCAGTGCCGATGTACTAGGCTACCCCGAGAGTTACTACACCCCGCCAGCAGAGGCTTTGGGAGAGATTCAAATTATTCGTGGTGCGGCCTCTTTACAGTATGGTACCCAGTTTGGAGGGCTCGTGAATTTTGTTTTCAAAAAGCCATCCTCTGAAAAAATTGCACTAACCAGCCGACAAACCGTAGGTTCCTTTGGTCTGCGAACCACCTTCAATAGCTTGTCTGGCACCTTGGGGAAGTTCAGTTATTACACCTTTTATAACTATAAACAAGGAGACGGCTTTCGGGACAACGCCGATTTTAAATCCCATAATTTCTATGCTCATCTAGGCTACCAGTTTACACCCAAAACTAAGCTTGCCCTAGAAGTGACCTACCTTGATTACCTGGCGCATCAGGCGGGAGGCTTGACGGATGCTCAGTTTTACCGCGATCCTGCCTTTAGCAACCGTACCCGCAATTGGTTTGCCGTCGATTGGTTATTGTATGCGCTGCGATTGAATCACAAGTTTTCGGTCAATACCGATCTTTCTGTCCAGTTTTTTGGATTAGATGCCAGCCGTAAGGCGGTAGGTTTTCGTACCAATCGGGTGAGTCAGGTAGATGACCTTTCCGCTCCGCGTGATTTGCTGATCGGTGAATTCAACAACTGGGGCGTAGAAACCCGCTTACTGAATCGTTATAAAATCGGTAGTCGTGATGCTGTTTTTCTGATTGGCAATAAATACTATCATTCCACCAACGAAGCTTTTCAAGGCCCCGGTACTAATGGTAGCGATGCTGATTTTCTGTCTGCTCTGGAGGAGTTTCCTACTTATGACGCGCAGTCAGACTTTACTTTCCCCAACCGCAACCTGGCATTTTTTATTGAAAATATCTTTTACTTACGTGAAAACCTCTCCTTGACACCCGGCTTGCGCTATGAATACATCCACACCCGCAGTGAGGGCGGTTTTCGGGCTATTGATCGCGATCTGGCAGGTAATCCCATCCGTGATCAATACTTTGAAGACAACCGAGATTTTGCACGTAATATCTTCCTCGCTGGGCTAGGGCTTAGTTATAAACCACAACCCAATACGGAATGGTATCTCAATTTCTCCCAAAATTTTCGCTCCGTCACTTTCTCTGATATCCGCGTTGTAAACCCTTCCGATCAGGTAGACCCCAATATCAGCGATGAGCGTGGCTTTACTGCGGATATTGGCTGGCGCGGCCGTTTGGAGAAGGTAGCTTTCGAGATCGGTGGCTTTGGCTTGTTGTACGACGATCGGTTGGGTGCTGTGCTGCGGCCTCGTACGCGTGTCACCGCTGAAGGTGTGACAATAGAAGTCCCCGGCCCACCAGTACGCTGGCGGGGCAATATCGGGCAAGCTTTCATCTTTGGCCTCGAAGGCCTACTGGATTGGAACTTACTGGGCACTTTCTCACAAGAAAATAAACCAGAAGCACAGCTAAACTATTTCATCAACCTGGCCCTTACGCACTCGGAATATTTTGCTTCCAAAATCCCCAACGTAGCAGGTAAGCGGGTGGAGTTTATGCCAGCTGTCAATGTGAAGACTGGCTTGCGTTTTGGTTATAAAAACCTGCTGGGGTCTCTCCAATACACCTACCTCTCTGAGCAGTATACCGATGCAACCAATGCTCCACAAAATAAGCAAGATAACCTCAGCGGTATCATTGGTTCTATTCCTGCTTACAGTATTTTAGATATGAGCCTGTCTTACCGTTTTTGCAAATGGTTGAAAGTGGAAGCCAACGTAAACAACTTGCTGAATAACAGCTACTTTACCCGGCGCACTACAGGCTACCCCGGGCCGGGAATTATCCCTTCTGCGCCGAGGGCTTATGTGGCGACTTTGGTGATGGAGTTTTAATGACAGTACGGGATACGGCAATTGTGATCAAGATTACTGAATTAAGGCGTTTTCTTCCCCAGCTTTGTTGAAAATAAAAGCTTTATGGGAGAAAGTAACACCTTATTGTACGTGATCGCCACGATTGTTATCCTGCACATCGTAGCGGGTATTGGATTTTTGATTTACAAGATCGGTACCGCCCCCGCTGTTGATCGTTCTAAGGAAGAGGAGGAAGGATTGGAATAGGGTAAATTCATGAATTTACCCGCCGACCAGGTTAAATTCACAAATTTAACACGCAGAGACGACCAACCCAACCATTCAACAAATAAACCCCTAAACAAAAAGCCCCCCACGCCAAAGCGTAGAGGGCTAATTTTTTTATGGGGGTAAAGCTACGAATCCTCGCGGCTCAACGCCATGATTTTTACATCATGCCGCCCATTCCACCCATGCCGCCAGGCATACCACCAGGCATACCGCCGCCGCCTTCTGGTTCAGGCTTATCGTTGATGACACACTCGGTCGTCAGTACCATACCAGCGATAGAAGACGCATTCTCCAAAGCAATACGAGTAACTTTGGTTGGGTCAATTACCCCTGCTTTCTTCAGGTCTTCAAACACATCGGTACGAGCATTGTAGCCGTAGCTGCCTTTGCCGTTGCTTACGTTCTGTAGAATCACACTACCTTCTACACCAGCGTTGTCCGAAATGGTGCGTAGAGGAGATTCGAGTGATTTACGAACGATATTGATACCAATGGTCTGGTCTTCGTTGTCGCCTTTCATACCTTCCAGTGAAGAGATGGCACGTACAAGCGCAACACCACCACCAGCAACGATGCCTTCTTCTACCGCTGCGCGGGTAGCGTGGAGCGCATCATCTACACGGTCTTTCTTTTCTTTCATCTCTACTTCGGTAGGCGCGCCTACGTAAAGTACAGCTACACCACCAGACAACTTAGCAAGACGCTCCTGGAGCTTCTCACGATCGTAATCAGAGGTGGTAGACTCGATTTGAGCTTTGATCTGATTGATCCGAGCTGTAATCAAATCATCAGTACCAGCACCGTCTACGATGGTGGTATTGTCTTTGTCAACGGTGATCTTCTCCGCCTGACCAAGGTGCTCCAGCTCTACGCTGTCTAGCTTGTAGCCTTTCTCTTCGCTGATCACGGTACCGCCAGTCAATACAGCGATGTCTTCCAACATTGCTTTACGACGATCACCAAAACCAGGAGCCTTAACAGCAACGATCTTCAACTGTGCGCGTAGGCGGTTGACAACCAATACGCCTAATGCCTGACTTTCGATATCCTCGGCAATCACCAATAGTGGGCGACCAGCTTGTACAACTTTTTCTAGAATTGGAACGATATCCTGCATATTGCTGATCTTCTTGTCGTGGATCAGAATGTAAGGATTATCATACTCTGTGATCATGTTTTCAGCATCGGTCACGAAGTAAGGAGACAAGTAGCCGCGGTCAAACTGCATACCCAATACTTCCTCTACGTAAGTGTCAGTACCTTTTGCTTCTTCTACCGTGATCACACCGTCCTTGCTTACGCGCTTCATAGCGTCAGCGATGAGGGTACCAATCTCGTTATCGTTATTAGCAGAAATTGATGCTACTTGCTTGATTTTCTCGAAGTCATCACCAATTACTTCGCTCTGTTCCTTCAGGTTGGCAATAACAGCTTTCACTGCCTTGTCCATACCGCGCTTCAGGTCCATTGGGTTAGCACCTGCAGTAACATTCTTCAAACCTGCACCGATCATAGCCTGTGCCAAAACAGTGGCAGTAGTCGTACCATCACCCGCAATATCAGCGGTTTTGCTGGCTACTTCCTTTACCATCTGAGCGCCCATATTTGCTACGGCGTCTTCCAGTTCGATCTCTTTGGCAACGGTTACACCATCCTTGGTGATTTGTGGTGCGCCAAAGCTTTTCTGAATAACAACGTTACGACCTTTAGGTCCTAGCGTTACTTTTACTGCGTTCGCCAGGGCATCTACGCCATTGCGTAGTTTCTCCCGTGCTTCTCTGTCAAAGCTAATTTCCTTAGCCATATCTATAATGTGTTTTGAATTTTTTTTGGAAAAATCTGAGCATTAGCAAGCAAACAGGTAGCAAAACCGGTTTCTAATACCAATGATCTCGAAGTTTGATGTGAGCGTTGTTAAAAGCTTACAGAATGATCAGAACGTCGTCTTCGCGCATGATGAGGTAGTCCTCGCCTTCGAAGTTGATTTCCTGGCCAGCGTATTTGCCGTAGAGAACGACATCGCCGATTTGTACGGTCATCAAGTTGCCGTCCTTACCAGGACCAACTGCTACAACCTCGCCACGCTGGGGCTTTTCCTTGGCTGTATCCGGAATAATGATACCACCTTTAGTGGTTTCCTCTGCCGTAGCTGGCTTGATCACTACTCGGTCGTTGATGGGCTTCATAAATGAATAAGTTTGATTATCGATTGAAATAATTTATTAATTGGGAAGTTGCCATGATGACAACACCGATCTATTAGCATAATACGTGCCAAATACGCCTAAGCTGACAAAGCGACAGTTTGACGGTAAATGCGGCAGAGGTTTGCAATTTTGACCGTGAAATTTTGACAGGACACTATGTGGTAAGGAGGTGTTTTTGGGCGCTCCCCTGCGGGTCAGGCTATCCGCTCTTATGTGCTCGTGCCTGGCAGCACTGCGCGCATACCGCTTCTATCCTTAGCGCATTTCTTGGGGGCTGCTAGTAGGTTCCCCGTCATTTATGCCGGGGTCGACTTGCAAAGTCGGGGTAGAAAACGGCTCCGCTAGAGGGACCGATTATCAGCGCCTGGGGAGGATGTGAGGCTGCTTTGGTTATGATTGATTTCACCTGGCGCCACAAAAAAAGCCTGACCGAAGATTCGATCAGGCTTTTTATGCTTGTGACGAGTAGGCTTAGAGGCCCATCGCGTCAGTTGCAGAGCTATCTGCTACCAGTGAAGTGATAATACACAGCGCGAATAGTGCAATAGCCAAGTACCAAGTTACCTTTTCAATGAAGTCCGTAGACTTGGCAGCACCAAATACCTGGTTAGCTGAACTACCACCGAAAGTAGAATCAATTCCACCTCCTTTGGGGTTTTGAATGAGAACGGCTCCCATCAGTAACAAGCATACCAGAGCGGTCAGAATTGTTAATCCGGTGATCATATATTATTGTTTTAGTTTCAGTTCTTCAATTGTGGCCGCAAAGTAACGGCTTTTTTCTGGATATAACAAGCTTAAACGTTCATAGATTTTTATGGCTTTGCGGTACTGCCCCTGACGGGTCAGTAGCTTGGCCAGGGTTTCCGAAGCAAGGTTAGCCTGGTCCTGTACACTCTGCTTGGCCATCTCCTTTGCTTTTGCAGGGTTTTCCTCTTCTTTAATACTCCGCAAAGACCGTTGGCGAAGCTTGTCCCAGCGGCTTCCGGGGCCTTTACGTTGGCGTTGCCAGCTGGCAAAATTTTCTTTCGCTTTTGGCGCCAAAGGTGTACCTCCTAGTAGCGACCCGCTGATGAGCGTCTGGAGGAGAGAAGCAGAGATTTCAAATTCGGAATTGGGAGGTGGGAGGT